>CAMFCQ010000031.1 GCA_945948915.1 uncultured Clostridia bacterium
CTCAAGAGCCCGGGCCGCCGCGAGATCGGCCACGGCGCGCTGGCCAAGCGCGCGCTCGAGCCGGTGATCCCGCCGGTTGACGAGTTCCCGTACGCGATCCGTGTCGTGTCCGAGGTGCTCTCCTCCAACGGCTCCACCTCTCAGGCCTCCGTCTGCGGCTCCACGCTGGCGCTGATGGACGCGGGCGTGCCGATCAAGGCGCCGGTTGCCGGCGTGGCGATGGGCCTGATCAAGGACGTGGAGAGCGGCAAGGTGGCCGTGCTGACCGATATCCAGGGCCTGGAGGACTTCCTGGGCGACATGGACTTCAAGGTTGCCGGCACCATGAACGGCATCACCGCGATCCAGATGGACATCAAGATCAAGGGCATCGACGAGGCGATCCTGCGTCAGGCGCTGTCTCAGGCGCTCGACGGCCGCCTGTTCATCCTGGGCAAGATGCTGGAGACCCTGCCGCAGCCGCGCGCCGAGTTGTCCCCGTACGCCCCGAAGATCGTCAGCTTCATGATCAACCCGGAGAAGATCGCCGAGGTCATCGGCCCGCGCGGCAAGATGATCAACAAGATCATCGAGGAGACCGGCGTGAAGATCGACATCGAGGACGACGGCAGCGTGTTCATCGCGACCAACGACGCACAGGCCGCCGCGAAGGCGCGCCGCCTGATCGAGGGCATCGCCAAGGACATCGAGGTTGGCGAGGTGTACATGGGCAAGGTCGTGCGCATGATGAACTTCGGCGTGTTCGTCGAGCTGCTGCCGGGCAAGGATGGCATGATCCACATCTCCAAGCTGGCTAAGGGCCGCGTGGAGAAGTGCGAGGACGTCGTCAAGATCGGCGACGAGATCGAGGTCAAGGTCGCGGAGATCGACTCTCAGGGCCGCGTGAACCTGATCCGCAACGACATCGAGTACGACAACACGGAGATGCCGCGCCGCAGCGCGCCGGGTCAGCGCCCGCCGCGTCGTGACGCCAACCACCGCTGACCGGCATGATGCCGGCTGCATGACCGACAAAACTCTGTAAATCCCGTTGCTTTGCGACCGAACTGGGTGCTTTGCAGAAGGATTAAAGGGTAAAGTCCGGCGACAGGCACATCCATCATCCGGGCTGGCTGTGAGCTGAGAGGCTCGCGGTCAGCCCGTTTTGCATAGCATCACTCAAATCCAAACAGAATAGGAGAAACCATGAACGGAGGGTATCAGCGCATGTGCGAGGAGTTTGTCCTTTCAAACGGATTGCGCGTGGTGGCAGAGTATATTCCGTACTTCCCGTCGGTGAGCGTGGGCCTGTGGATCGGCGCGGGCTCCATGTACGAGACAAAGGAAGAATGCGGCCTGTCCCACTTTGTGGAGCACATGCTTTTCAAGAGCACCGAGAACCGCACGACGAAGGAAATCGCCGTGGAGATGGACGCCATCGGCGGGCAGGTGAATGCGTTCACCGCCAAGGAGTGCACCTGCTACTATGCGAAGGTGATCGCCGAGCACCTGGATCGCGCGATGAGCCTGCTGTCCGATCTGCTGCTGAACGCAAAGATGGATGAGGCAGAGTTTGAGAAGGAGCGCGGCGTCATCCTGGAGGAGATCGCCATGTGCGAGGATACGCCGGAGGATCTGGTGTATGATCTGCTCGCGGAGGCGTACTTCGGCGATCATCCGCTGGCGCGCCCGATCCTGGGCACGCAGGAGCAGATTGCGTCCGTTTCGCGCGAGGCGCTCATCGCGTTCCGCAAAAAGCACTACCGCCCGGACAACACGGTGCTGGCCATCGCAGGCCAGTTCGATCTGGATGCGTTCAAGGCCATGGCCGAGCACTATCTGGGCGCTTGGCAGGCGGCGGGCGATACCCATGTGCCGGAGGTCGTGAGCAGCTGCGATGGCAGGCTTCTGTGCAAAAAGAAGGATATCGAGCAGGTGCACATCTGCCTGGCGTATCCGGGCGTGGCGCAGGACGACGACGACCTGTACCCGCTGACGGTGATGAACAACCTCTTCGGCGGCGGCATGTCCTCGCGCCTGTTCCAGCATATCCGCGAGGAGATGGGCGCGGCGTATTCCGTGTACAGCTATCCGTCGTCCTATGCCAATTGCGGTACGCTGACCATCTACGCGGGCACGTCGCCGGAGCTGGCGCAGCCGGTCATCGACGCGCTGCACGGAGAAATCAAAAAGCTGCTTGACGGCGGCATCACCGACGAGGAATTCACCATGGCCAAGGACCAGCTCAAGGTTTCCTACGTGCTGGGGCTGGAGAGCAGCTCCTCGCGCATGTCCTCCATCGGCCGCAGCAAGCTGCTGCGCGGCAGGGCTGTCGATCCGCAGGACGTGGTCAGGAAGATCGAGGCCGTCACGAAGGAGGATGTGGAGCGCGTCATCGGGCGCGTCTTTACGCAGACCTGCGCGGGCTCCGTGGTCGGCCGTGATGTCGATCAGCTGAAGGTGCTGTAAATAGCACAATATTCTTTCGGTCAAACTGTTCAATTTGACATGATTCGACAAATCGTGTACAATAAAGACAGCAAGACCGAAAGGAGGTCCCCGTTCATGCAGGAGAATAAAGAAGTCACATTTGCGCCGTGGCTGAACATGGAGATGATCGAGGAGTTCAAGGATCACGCCAAGGATTACGCGCGGCTGATGAGTTACTATACGGCGGCCATGATGGAGATTGAGACCAAGTTCAAGGTGCTCAACATCGAGCTGAACAGAGGATACGACAGGAATCCCATCGAAAACATCAAGACCCGCCTCAAATCTCCGCGCAGCATTGTGGAGAAGATGCAGCGCATTGGAAAGCCTGCGACGGTTGAATCCATCGAGAAGGAGCTATCCGATGTGGCGGGCGTGAGGGTGATCTGCTCGTTTGTGGACGACATCTATAAGCTGGCCGATATGCTGGCGCTGCAGGATGATATCTGCGTTCTGCGGGTCAAGGACTATATCAAGAATCCCAAGCCCAGCGGGTATCGCAGCCTGCACATGATCGTGGAAGTGCCGATCTTCCTCTCCAAGGAGAAGCGCTATATGCGCGTGGAGGTGCAGCTGCGTACGATTGCCATGGACTTCTGGGCAAGCCTGGAGCACAAGCTGCGCTACAAGAAGGATATTCCTCAGGATCAGGCAGAGCAGATTGCCGAGCAGCTGCAAAGCTGCGCGCAGACGGTGAGCGAGACGGATCAGAAGATGCTCTCTATCCGCAGGCAGATTGAAGGGCACTACCCCAAAGCCCATTGAGTTTTATCCGACCGCACCGGCCGCCTGCTCAGGCAGGCGGCTTTTTCTTGCTCATTTCACGACGGTATGCTATAATCGAGGGCAGCAAAGCGATGGGAGAAAGCATATGAGCAGATTACCGAAGGTTGTCGCTGTCGTCGGCACAAACGCATCCGGCAAGAGCGCGCTGGGCATTGAGCTGGCCAGGAAATACGATGCGGAGATCATCTCGGCGGATTCGCGCCAGGTGTTCCGCGGCCTCGATCTGGGCAGCGGCAAGGTTACGCCGGAGGAGACGCAGGGCGTGCCGCATCATCTGATCGACGTGCGTGAGCCCAACGAGTTCTTCTCCATGGCGGATTTCCAGCGGCTTGCGTATCAGGCGATCGATGAAATCCGCGGCCGGGGCAGGCTGCCGATGATCGTGGGCGGTACGGGGCTGTATGTCGATTCCGTGCTGGACGGCTATCTGCTCTCCGATAAGGAGCCGGATCTCGCCTACCGCGCCGAGCTGGAAACGCTGACCACGCCGCAGCTGTATGACATGCTGCTGTCGCTCAAGCCCGACGTGCAGGTGGAGAAGAACAACCGCAACCGCGTTATGCGCATGATCGAGCGGATTCATGACGGTGACGACGCGGTGCCGGGCAAGCAGGCAAGGGTTGAGAGCCTGCGCCTGGGCGTGAGCTGGCCGCGCGAGGTGGTGAACAAGCGCATCGACGAACGCCTTGAGCGCCGCCTTGAGCAGGGCATGATCGAGGAGGTGCAGCGCCTGATGGACGAGGGCGCGACGACGGAGTTCCTGCTGGGCCTGGGCCTTGAGTACAGGTTTATCACGCAGTACCTGATCGGCGAAATTCCCGACAGGCAGGTGATGATTGAGAAGCTGGCGATCGCCATCAAGCAGTTTGCCAAGCGCCAGATGACCTGGTTCCGCCGCAATCCGGAGATCGTGTGGCTGGATATGTCCGGCGACGCCTTTGATCAGGCGTGCACGGCGATCGACGCGTTCCTGAAAGAAGAATAACGTGCAAAGGCCATGCTTGCGGAAAAGCATGGCCTTTGTGTATGGGTTGGGGTGTAAGCTGCGTTACCGAAGCGTTTCAATCGTCCAGACCCGGCCGTCTGTCGCCAGGCGAATCTGACGGGTGGCGGTGATCAAATAGGGAATGCCCATCTCGTCCATCTGTTTGAGGCCCTTGGTGTAATTTCCGCAGGTGCAGATGGTATAACTGGGAGAGAGCATCTCAAGAAAGGCTTCCTGAAGCGGCATGTACGAGTGATGCGGGTACTTGAGAATATCGGTCTTCAAGTCAAGTGCGGCCGCGTTCTCAATCAACAGCGTTTCCGCAGGGATCTGAATATCGCCAGCAAAGAAGATACGGCGTTCGCCGTATTGGATCATCAGCATGACAGATTTGTCGTTCGTGCTGGACAGGGATTCGTCTGTGCACTGATAGACGGTGACGCTCACATCGCCGAAGGCAATCGTGTCGCCGTTCTGAACCTGGTGAAGCGGAATGGACAGCTCGTGCAGTGCGTCATAGACCCTGAAGCTCACAGCGGAGCCGGAGGGATCATACTCGGGAAAGCCCAGAAGGAATTCACCGGCGGGGATGTCCTTGAGCACCTGAGCGAAGCCGCCGATGTGATCCCGATCCGGATGGGAGTTGAGCGCGTAGGTCAGCTCGGTCATATTCAGCTGATCTAGCAGCGATTTGACCTCGGGCCATTGAGAACCGGCGCAGTCGATCAGCATCGAGTACTCACCGCAGCGAACGAGTGCCGCGTCGCATCCGTATATATCGGGAAAGAAGATTTCCAGCAGCTGGGCGTCCTCGTCAAAGGCGAAGTCCGCGTTTTCGCCGCGCGTTTTGTCCATGATGATGCTCTCCTCGGCGCCGGCCGCACAGGCCGAAAACAGCAGCAGAAGGAAAAGCGTCAGAATTCTCTTCATAGGCGTTGCTCCTTTGGTGTCGCAGTCTTGCGCGTTCAGCTTTCAGAGACGCGCCGGTAGTAAATACGCCGCGCAGGGCAAAATTTCCTGCATGGGTCAGTCGGCAAACAGAAGGAAAACAGATGTTCTTCATGAATTACAACGTATTCCCTGTATGGAGAATAAGGGAACAGGAGGAATACGATGGAGAAGAACAAGGGGAAAAAGGCCGAACTGATCAAGAGGACGGATCTGCAGACCATGCGCGATAATTACCAGCAGGCAGCGCTGCGCAAGGAGAAGCTGTATGTGCTGTTGGACATGCTGGAAACGCATGAGCTTTCGCCAGAAGAGCACGAACGCGTCTGTGAACAGGCTGAAAAGCATATTCAGGAGCTGAAAGAGGAACGGGAGCAGATGATCCTCTATATGGCGGAGGAGACGGTGTTCCTGGACGAGGCTGAGACGCGCCTCAAAGAGATCATGCGCGTGACGAAGAAGCGCGAGAAAAAGCGGATTGTCAAGCCTGCACCGACAAACGCGCAGATCGATGCGGCGGAAAAACGGCTGCGCCACTTTGCGCAGGGTGCCTCGTTTTACAAGCTGTTCTGGGTGTTCTTCATCGGCTGCTTTGCCGGCGTGGTGGTTGAGCGCCTGTGGTGCTTCATCCGAACGGGCACGATCGAGCCGCGCGTCGGCCTGATCTACGGCCCGCTGAATCCGGTGTACGGCATCGGCGCGCTGGCACTGACCTGGGCGCTGTATCCGGTGCGCAACCGCTCGAAGCTTCTGTCCTTCATTGGCGGCATGGTCATCGGCAGCGTGGTGGAATATGGCTGCTCGTTTGTGCAGGAGATGTTCACGGGCTCCACGTCCTGGGATTACTCGAACCAGCCGTTCAACCTGAACGGACGCATTTGCCTGCTGTATTCGATTTACTGGGGCTTTCTTGGCGTGCTGTGGATCAAGGAACTGTATCCGCGTATGGCCAAGGGTATCCTCAAGATTCCCAACAGCTTTGGCAAGCGGCTGACGATAGCCCTGCTCGTGTTTATGATCTTTGACTGCGTGATGTCCGGCCTGAGCGTGCTGCGCTGGGTGGAGCGCCGCAGCGGCGAACCGGCGGGCAACCGCGTCGAGGCATACTTTGACGAGCACTATCCCGATGAGCGGATGCAGGCGATTTATTCGAACCTGGTCTTTTCGCAAGAGTAAACAATTGGAAAAAAAGGAAAAACAGCGGCAAGAAACGAATGAGATACTTCGTCTAATATGCAAAGCATTTGGAAAGGATGACGGAGTATGAAACGGGTCTTGACGCTGGTTTTTTGCATGCTGTGTCTGTCTGCGGCTGCGGCTCTGGCGGACGGAAACAGCGAATGGATGTACAGCAGGCTGAACGGCTGGATGAGGCTGGCCTCCTATACGGGCAACTATGACGGTTATGTCAGCGTGGACGGCTGCGGCGGCGTGACACTGTCCGACGAGGTGATGGTGTCGGTCATCAGCAAGAGTGCCAGTGTCTGGGCTGAGCCGAGAACCAACAGCAAAAAGCTGTCCTCCGCCGCGCATGGCAAGGGGCTCTGGTGCCGGATTGACGATCAGGGCAGGCCGATTCAGCAAAATGGATTCTATGCTGTGGAAGCCGACGGAAAAGACGGCTGGGTCAACGAGGACTATGTCGTGCTGAACGACCTGACGATCACGCTGCTGGAGAGCAATGTCCCGGCGTACATCGCACCGGACAAGACCTCCAAAAAGGTCGGCTCGCTGAGCAAGCTGACGAAGTACCGCGTGATCGGCTTTTACGACGATTTCTACATCGTCAACCTGCGCGACGCGGCCGCGGCGTACATCCCCATGAGCGTGCGCCATCGTGACAATACCTTCGACCGGAACTATCACGGGGGCGGCGGCTATCGCAGGGAGGGCACCGCGTACGGCAAGACGACGCTGCGCACGGGCCCGGGCAGCCGGTATCCGGAGATCGGCACGCTGAAGGCGGGCGCGGCGGTCACGGTGTACGATGTGATCGACGACTGGTACCTGGTCAGCGATCCGCAGACGGGCGAGTGGGCGTTTATCGCACCGGACAGCCTGGACGTTCAGCTGTAAGCGGGAAGGCAAAAAACGCCGCTTCCTTACCGGAAGCGGCGGACGCTCACAGCAGCAGGCACAGGGCCGGCAGCGTGATGAGTGACAGCAGCGTGGAGACAAAGACGAGACAGGAGGCAAACGGCGCGTCGCCGTCATAACGCGCGGCGAGGATGGCCGTCGTGGAGCCTGCGGGCATGCCGGAGGCGAGCACCATCACGCCGCGAACCATCGGATCCACCGGCAGCATAAGCAGCGCCGCGAACACGGCAAGCGGGATGAGCACCAGACGCACAAGCGTGTACCACCACATCATGCCGTCCTTCAGATTGATGTGCTCCGCGCCGGCGAGTATGCTGCCGATGACCAGCATGGACAGGCAGGTGTTGGCGCTGCTCGCACCGGAAAGCGCCTTCTGCAGCGGGCTGGGCAGTGCGGGATTGCCGCCGAGCATCAGCGCAAAGCCGATGAGCACCGCCACGATGCACGGATGCGTCGCCAGCTTTTTGAGGACGCTCTTGCCGTCCGTGCGCGTGAACAGCGAGAGGCCGGCAGACCACATCACCACGCGCTGGGGAATCAGCAGCACGGAGGTCAGCAGCGTGCCCATCGCGCCGTACACGCCGCCGATGATCGGGATGCCCAGAAAACCGGCGTTGGAGCAGACGGTGGCGTAGCGCAGGCAGGCCTGCCGTTCGGGCGATGCGCCGGGGTAGAGCACGCGGCTTGCGAGCAGGTAAAACAGCTGCACGCCCAGCGACACGGCGATCATCACACCGCAGGAGGCGAGTACGCCGCCCGTCAGGTCCATCTGGAACGAGCATATGATGTTGCACGGCAGGATGAAGTTGATCAGCAAATCGGACAGCGACTTGCGTCCGGCGGGCGTGATCGTGCCGATACGGGTGAGCACGAAGCCCGCGATGATATACAGGAACAGCTGCGCCTGCAGCGCAGCCATGGTCTCAAACGGCGAAGCTGTCATAAGCACCTCACGGCAGAAATGATGCGCCTATTGTATCGCCAAGGGAAAAATCTGTCAAGAAAACAGATCAAAATCGCGAAAGATGAAGCATGCTGTCAGGAAGTACGCCTAGCTGTGCATTTGAGGAAACCACAATTATATCTCATGATCGAGAGGATAACGGCATGAAAAGATGGTTGACGATGGTTGGCATATGGGCCGTGCTGCTGTGCATGGCGTGCGGCGCGCTTGCTGCGGAGCTGTCCGTGCATCGGGCGGACGGCGTGGGCGGTAATGTCTTCATGTGGAAGAAGAGCAACGGGAAAAAGTACCTCTTTCTTCCGGCATATATGCACGATCAGATGCTGGTGATCGATTTCAGCGGCGTGGGCAGTGTGTCGATCGGCGGCATGGAGCTTGCCAGCGGCATGGCGGTCGATACGATCACGGACGGCACGACGCTCAAGCTCGGCAAAGACGGCGGCAGCGTCACGGTGATGGAGAGCGAAAATCTGCCCGCCGTGCATATCACGACGGAGTCCGGCAGCCTTGAGCATATCCATGCCAGGAAGGGCAACAAGGAAACGGGCAGCATGCAGATCATCTGGCCGGACGGCAGCACGGTTGACGCGCAGCTGGACACCATCAAGGGACACGGCAACGCGACGTTTGTCTATGAAAAGAAATCCTACCAGATCAAGCTGGATGAGAAGACGGCGTTTCCCGGCATGAACGAGAGCAAGCGCTATGTGCTGCTGGCCAACCAGCACGAGAATTCTCTGCTGCGCAACCGCATCACGTTTGCCCTGGCCCGCGCGCTGGAGCTGCCGTACACGCCGGAGTGCATGAGCGTCGATCTGTATGTGAACGGGGAATACCGGGGCAGCTACCTGCTGTGCGACAAGGTGAGCATTGCCTCCGGCAGCGTGGACATCACGGATAGCGAGGCGGCTGTCGAGCTGGCCAATGAGGCATACATCGAGCGCGGCGGCGAGCCGGAAGCCTACGGCAGCAATTCGTACAAGGAAGGCACCTACAAGGGCGTGAGCTGGCCCCGGGAGCCGGAGGATGTGACCGGCGGCTTCCTCTTCGAGCTGGAGTACGAGGAACGCTACGAGGACGAGATGAGCGGCGTGGTGACGAGGCGGGGACAGCCGGTCGTCGTCAAGGAGCCGGAGGAGATGAGCGCGGCGCAGGGCGAGTATGCCAATGCGCTGCTGAACAGCTTTGAGCGTGCGATCTTCGCCTCCGACGGCGTGGACAGCGAGACGGGCAGGCACTACACCGAGATCGCGGACTTTAATTCGCTGATGCGCAAGTACATGATTGAGGAGGTCTGCAAGAATTACGACGGCAACAAGAGCAGCCAGTATTTCTTCAAGAACAGCGATTCGGTCGATCCGCTGCTGTACGCGGGCCCGGTCTGGGATTACGACAGCGCATGGGGCAACTACGCCCGCGAGGGCAACATGAGCGCAGCCGAGCCGGAGAGGCTGAGCATCGCCAGGCAGGGCTACGATTATTCCTGGTGGCCGGCGCTGTACAAGCACGAAGAATTCCGGCAGGCGGTGAGATTTGTATACGAGCAGGAGCTGCGTCCGCTGCTCGAGGTGCTGACCGGCGCGCGGGAAACGCAGGAGGACGGCGAGGTGAAGTCCCTTGACGCGTATGCACAGGAGCTTTCGGCCTCAGCGGAGATGAACTTCGTGCGCTGGCGCGTGCTCAACCACAGTACGCGTGCGGTCAAGACGGGCGCGACGTACGAGGCCAATGTGAGCTATCTGAAAAACTGGATTGAAGAGCGTATGGAATACCTCGACAAAAACTGGTGAACGGTGCAAATCGTGCAGAATTTCTGGAAATTAAAAGAATCCTCTAAGGAATCGGATGATTTCTTGGAGGATTTTATTTTTTTTATAAGAAAAGAGGTTTCTGCGCTTGTCACTTGGTTGAAATTATTCTATAATAAACTCTACACTTTTGTAGAATAAAGAACAATTCAGTGACGCGCTGTTTCAGCGCAGGAGGAACCATGTATAGATTGCTTCTGGTTTCCGACAAGGAGGAGATCCGCTCACTTTACGAGCACTTCTCCGAGTGGGAGAATCTGGGGTTTGAGCGGCCCGCTGTGGCGGCCAGCGCGCAGGAAGGCATTTCCCTGCTCAGTCACAGCCGGTTTGACGCGGTGTCTTCCCTGCTCTCTGTCAGTGAGGGCAAGCAGTTCTTTGCCTATCTTTCCCGCAGGCCGGAGATGCTGGGCATGGAAACCGCGCGCGATGAAGCGCGGCTTCGCCGTGAGATCAGCAGCGCCAGACGGTCCCTGTCCTCCAGGGACGCTGCCCGCCAGATGAAGCAGGTGGACGATTATACCCGTGTGATGCAGGAAGAATTCTGCTGCGATCTGCTGCGCGGCGCGGCGTTGGACGAAAACCGCATCGACGAACGACTGCGGTCTCTGAAGATGCAGTCGGTTCAGGCGACCCGCCCGGTGGCGATGTCCTCGTTCCGCCTGCCGCAGGGCGACTACTTCCTGGCTGAGGTCTGGCGCTATGGTCGTGAACGCCTGGAAAACGCGCTGCGCAATATCTTTGAGAATACCGACGACCAGATGTACTTCGTGCTGCTGATCATCAATCCGCACCATATGCGCCTGCTGGGCCTGCCGTGCGAGGAGATGACCAGGGAAGAGGTCTGCGCGCAGATGACCGCGCATTTGAAGCGCTGTCAGGCCAGCCTGGAGGCATACTTCGAGCTGACGCTGGACATCAAGCGCATCGTCGGCTACGACAGCCTGTATGCGCTGGGCCGCGAAAACATCCTGCGTACCGCACATTAAATGACTCCATCGACCCGCAAAAGCCTGAAGCCGACGGTTTCAGGTTTTTTTTGTGCGCAGAAAGCATACGCTTTCACACAGGAGCGGCAGGGAGGAGGCGGGCGCATGGGCAAAAGCGGCATGAGGCGGATGGCGCTTTCCGTCAGCCTGCCGGAGGATGCGCTGACAAAGGGGGCGCGCGTGACGATGATCGGACAGGGCAGCGTGCTGGTGGAAGGGCAGCGCGGCGTGGTGGAGCTCAGCCGCGGGCGGATTCGCCTCAAGACGCCGGACGGCATGCTCAGCGTGCTGGGGCAGACGCTGGAGCTGCGGGAGCTTTCCGCCGATGCGGCGATGATCGTGGGCGAGCGCATCGAGACGGCGACCTACGCCAGGGGTGACGCGCAGCGGGAGGGATGAGGCGGCGTGCAGGTGACGGTGGAGATCGAGGGGATCAACCTGGAAAAGCTGCTGCGCGCGGCGGCGGACAGCGGGATTGTCGTGACGGGGGCACAGCGCACCGGCCCAAGAACGATGCGCCTGCGCGTGCGTGCGCACCAGATGGCGGCGCTGCGGGCGCTGTGCGCGCGATTCGGCTGGGAACTGCGGGAGATTCGCGCGGGCAGTCTCGTGCGCGCGGCGCGTTTTCTGCGCCGAAGGGCGATGCTCGCGGCGTCGCTGGCGCTTGCCGTGCTGCTGGTGTGGCTGTCCGGCCGGATGATTCTCGCCGTGCGCATCGAAAACGCGCAGGAGCATGCAGCGGAGGTGCGGCGGGTGCTGGATCAGGCGGGCGTGCGGCCAGGCAGATTCAAGGCGGCGTTTTCCATCGATGAGCTGCGGGCACGGCTTTCGCTGCAGCTGCCGGGGTTGTCGTTTGTCGGGCTTCGCTACGCGGGAAGCACGCTGGTGTGCGACTGCCGCAGCGCAACGATTGGCGAGCAGGCGGATGTGCCGGGCGAGGGGCAGGACATCGTCGCGGCGCAGCCGGGGATCATCACGCGCATCTCCGTTTCAAGCGGTACGCCGCAGGTCACGCCGGGACAGGCTGTGATCAAGGGCCAGGTGCTCATCAGCGGCGTGGAGCGCACGCAGAAGGGAGAGCTGCGCGCCGTGCGGGCACAGGGCCAGGTGAGCGCCCGCGTGTATGCCAGGGGCGAGGCCAGGGTGAGCCTGACGCAGACGAATACCGTGGAGACCGGACAGACGCGCACGCGCGTGACGGTGCGCACGCCGTGGCATGCGCATGTGGTGCGCGACGCGCAGCCGTTCGCATCGCAGGATGTGAGCCGGGAGCGGCAGGTGATCGTCGGGCTGTATCTGCCGCTGTGGCGGGAAATCGAGACGTACGCCCAGACAGAGGTCTTCTCTTCACCCCGTGACAGGGGCGACGCAGCCTCCATGGCGCAGGGCGCAGCGGAAAAAATCGCAAAAGATCAATGCCCCTATGGCGCGTTGATTCTTGACAAATGGGTAAATTATAGTATGATAGATAATGAGTTCGTGTATGCGACGGTTGTGCTTGAGTATGAGACGGCCATTGCGGGCAGAACAAAGTAAGAAAAACGCAAGGAAATACAGGAGGCATGTGCCTTTGACTCAGGACATGAAGGAAGCGCCCATCAGCGGGGCCATTCAGAATCTGTTTGGCGCGGGCGACGAAAACGTGCGCCTGCTCGAGCAGCTTCTCGACGTGCGCGTCGCGCTGCGCAGCGGTGAGATCACCGTGGAGGGCGAGCACGAGAGCGCAGTGGATCTTGCGGAGGCGGTGCTCAGTCGGCTGGGCGCGCTCTGCGCCCGCGGGGAGCGGGTGGATACGGCGCTGGTGCAGTACGCCGTGCACCTGGCGAAGACGGACGAGCTGGAGCAGCTGGACACACTGTTTCAGGAGGTCGTCGCGACGACATTCCGCGGCAGGCCGATCCGCTGCAAGACGCTCGGCCAGCGCGAGTACGTCAGGGCTATCAGGAAGAACACGCTGACACTGGGCGTCGGCCCGGCAGGCACGGGCAAGACCTATCTGGCGATGGCCATGGCGGTGTCCGCGCTCAAGAGCAAGGATGTGGAGCGCATCGTGCTCACGCGTCCGGCGGTTGAGGCGGGCGAGAAGCTGGGCTTCCTGCCCGGCGACCTGAACCAGAAGGTCGATCCCTATCTGCGCCCGCTGTACGACGCGATGTTTGAAATGCTGGGCGCGGAGACGTGCCAGCGCATGCAGGAGCGCGGCATCATCGAGGTGGCGCCGCTGGCGTACATGCGCGGCCGCACGCTCTCGGACGCGTTCATCATCCTGGATGAAGCGCAGAACACAACACAGGAGCAGATGAAGATGTTCCTGACGCGCATGGGCTTCCGCTCCAAGATCGTCGTCACGGGCGACCCGTCGCAGATCGACCTGCCGCGCGGCAAAAAGAGCGGCCTGATCGAGGCGATGGAGGTGCTTGACGGCGTGCCCGATATCGCCGTGCAGCGCCTGACGCATCAGGATGTGGTGCGCCATGAGCTGGTGCAGGCGATTGTGCGCGCGTATGACGCGCATGCGCTCCGCGCAAAGGAGGAAAGATTCGATGGACGACATGGCGAAGAAAAGTGCGACATGGATGAATAATCTGAGCGCCCGCGTCAAGCTCGTGCTCTTTGCCGTGCTGACGTACCTGGTGCTGCTGATGATCTGCTTCCTGACGATCTCGCCGGAGCAGTATGACCTGAGCGTGGGCGATGTCGCGCCCACGACGATCACGGCCAGCCGCGATATCATCGACGAAATCACGACGAGCCGCCGCCGCCAGCAGGCAGCTGATGCGGTTTCGCCGGTGTATTTCAAGGACGATACCGTTTCGGATACTGTGATGGCGGATCTGGATGCGGCGTTTTCCGAGCTGCGCGCAGTGCGCGAACTGGGCACGCAGATCCAGAGCGGCTGGGCGGAGATCGACGATACCTTTACCGACGAGGATTACAGCCAGGCGCAGGGCATGCTCTCCAGCCTCAAGCTGAGCAATTATCAGCTTCGCACGCTGATGAGCACAACCGAGCGCGACTTTGAAATGCTGTACCAGAGCGTGACCTCCGCCACGCGTACGGCGTTGGTCTCCACCATTACCGAGGGCCAGCTGGGTGATGCGATCAACAACATTCAGCAGATCGTCGCCTACAATACGCGCACCGATCTGTGGTACAACGTCGCGATCCCGACGCTGCGCGCATGCCTCAAGCCGAACATGCTGATCGATCAGACGGCGACCGAGGAGAACCGCCAGAAGGCGTATGACGCCGTGGAGCCGACGGTCTACAAGCAGGATCAGAACATCGTCGTCAAGGGCGACCGCGTGAGCGCGGAGCAGATCGCCGTGCTGGACGCGCTGGGCCTTCTGCGCGGAGACAGCTTGGACGTGACGCTGTACGTCGGCGCGGCGGTGCTGCTGGCGCTGATTCTCGCAGCCACCTATCTGTTCATCTACCTCTTCGCACCGCAGATGTTCCAGTCCGGGCATCACGCGTTTGTGCTGCTGATTGCCGGCGTGCTGACGCTGACGCTGAGCATGCTGGTCGGGCGGTACATCACCGTGAGCGCCATGCCTGTGATGCTTGCCGCCATGCTGGTGGTCAACCTGCTGGGCGCGCGTCCGGCCTATGTGCTCAACTTTGCGCTGTCCATGCTCATCACGTTCCTGACCGTGGCGGGACCGGGGCTGGAAACCTCGCAGATGCTCAGCGTCCTGCTGATGACCAACATCAGCGGTATACTGTCCATCTGCCTGATGCGCCGCAATCCTGCGCGCGTGTTTGTGTTCTTCACGGGCCTGATTGTCGGCGCAGCGGACTTTGTGGTGCTGCTGTGCGTCGGCGCGCTGATCTCCGGCAGCCTGAGCGGCGTGATGGCCAGCGCGAGCTATGCCGTCCTCGGCTCCGTTACGGCGGCCATCCTGTGCGTCGGTCTGCAGCCGATCCTGGAGGCAGCGTTCAACCTGGTGACGCCGGCCAAGCTCATCGAGCTCTCCAACCCGAATCATCCGCTGCTGCGCCGCCTGATGATCGAGACCCCGGGCACCTATCACCACTCCATGATCGTAGCCAACCTGGCGGAGGCCGCCGCGGAGGCGATTGGCGCAGACGCGGTGCTGGTGCGCGTGGGCGCGTATTTTCACGATATCGGCAAGCTGGTTCGCCCGCTGTACTTCAAGGAAAACCAGATCGGCGAAAACCCGCACGACAAGACCGATCCGCGCGTCTCCACGGCCATCCTGACCGAGCACACACGCGACGGCGTGGAGCTGGCCAGGAAGCACCACCTGCCTGAACCCATCATCGACATGATTCAGCAGCATCACGGCGACACCGTTGCGATGTACTTCTATGCCAAGACCGTCAAGCAGGTGGGCGAGGAGAACGTGGACATCAACGACTTCCGCTATGACGGCCCGAAGCCGCAGACCGCAGAGGCGGCGATCCTCATGCTCTCGGATACGGTGGAGGCGGCCGTGCGCTCCATTCCGGAGCCGACGCAGGCGAAGATTTCCGCGATGATCCGCAAGCTGGTGCGCGGCAAGATGGAGGACGGGCAGCTGGACGAGTGCACGCTGACCTTCCGTGACATCGGCATGATCTGCTCGGCCTTTGAAAACGTGCTCAAGGGCGTGTTCCATGAGCGCATCGAGTATCCGAGTGTCGATCTGAACCGCAGCAAGCGCCATCACAGCGGCAATCGCAGCAAGCCTGCCCAGCCGCGACAGGAAGCGCAGCAGCATGAGAAGCAGGAGACAAGGCCTGCGGAGGCGGGAGAATGATTCTTGAATTTGAAGACGAGCTGAATCTGCTCGGAGATGAAACCAGGGCGCTCATGCAGCGCTGTGCCGACGCCGCGCAAGCGGCCGAGGGCGTGAGTGAGCCGCTGGCGGTATTCGTGCGCATCGTCAGCGACGACGAGATTCAGACGATCAACCGCGAGCAGCGCGGCAAGGATGTGTCCACCGACGTGCTCTCCTTCCCGACGGTCAATTACCCAGCGGGCAGGACGGCGGGCAGCTGTGCGCGCCTGCTGCGCCGCGAATTTGATCCGGAGATCGGCGCGTGCGTGATCGGCGATATCATCATCTCGATGGATCATGTGCGCGCCCAGGCGGCAGAATACGGCCACAGCGAGCGGCGCGAGAGCGGCTATCTGCTCACGCACGGGCTGTTTCACCTGATGGGCTATGACCACATGACCGAGACGGACAAGCCGGTGATGCGCGCGATGGAGGAAAAGGCGCTCGCGTCCATCCGCCTGACGAGGGAGGAAGAAACCGTGACAGACGATAAGCTGCTCGAGCTGGCGGTGAAGATGCTCGACTATTCGTACAGCCCGTATTCCCATTATCCGGTCGGCGCGGCGCTGCTGGCTAGGGACGGCCGTGTGTTCACCGGCTGCAACATCGAGAACGCCGCCTTTGGCAACACGATGTGCGCCGAGCGCACGGCGCTGTTCAAGGCAGTGAGCGAGGGCGCCCATGAATTCTCGACCATCGCCATTGCCTCGCGCGGCTCCGCGCCGTTCCCGTGCGGCGCGTGCCGTCAGTCGCTCAATGAGTTTGCGCCGGATCTGCGCATCCTGGTCACCTGGGACGGCAATGTCCGGGAGACGACGCTGCGCGCGCTGCTGCCGGAGGGCTTTGGCCCGGCCTCCCTTGACTGAGAGGGAGCATCTACAAGCGAGGATATCCGCCCGGAAGGACGCGTGATTAGAGGAAATAGAGGTATGATGAAAGAAAACCAGTTTCTTTCGGGCTTTGCCGCGATTGTTGGCCGCCCGAATGTCGGCAAGTCCACGATGATGAACGCGATGGTCGGCGAGAAGGTCGCCATCGTCTCAAGCCGCCCGCAGACTACCCGCAACCGCATCATGGGCGTGGCGACGGCCCCGGATCACCAGATCGTTTTCCTGGATACGCCGGGCCTGCACAAGCCGCGCACGAAGCTGGGCGAGTACATGGTCAAGTCCGTTGAGGGCGCGATGGACGGCATCGATGTGCTGCTGGTGCTGGTGGACGTCAGCGATGTCGGCCCGCAGGACCGCGCGATCGTCGAGGAGATGTCCGCGCGCAATGTGAAGAAGATCCTCGTGCTCAACAAGACGGACATCGTCGATGAGGCGAAGCTGATGGCGACCATCCAGTCCTTCTCTGCGGAGAAGTACGATGCGATCGTGCCCATCAGCGCGCGCACCGGCAAGAACATGGAGGAGCTGCGCAGGCTGATCGTCTCCTTCCTGCCGCAGGGGCCGAAGTACTTCCCGGATGACATGATGACCGATCAGCCGGAGCGCGTGATCTGCGCGGAGATCATCCGCGAGAAGGCGCTGCTGCACCTGCGCGAGGAGGTGCCGCACGGCGTGGGCGTGGAGATGATGCGCATCCAGAAGCTGAGCGAGAACATGACCGAGATCCACGCGACGATCTACTGCGAGCGCGCGAGCCACAAGGGCATCATCATCGGCAAGCAGGGCGCGATGCTGCGCACCATCGGCGCCGAGGCCCGCAAGGATATCGAGAATCTGCTGGGCACCCGCGTCAACCTGCAGCTGTGGGTCAAGGTGCGCGAGGACTGGCGCAACCGCATGGACGACCTGCGCACGCTCGGCTACGAGGACATGTAATCTCACGGCGCGGAGGAGCAGCCTTCGCGCTCTTTCTTTGCATAATTGATTCTAATACTATTCTCAAATAGAAACGAGCTATAAGCGCGAAGCGAAGAAGGGGTCTGGGGACTGGTCCCCAGGCTAGGGGTTTGGGGGATGAAATCCCCCAACGTCTCCATATCGCGAAGCGATCAAAGAAAAGCAGTCAGGGAGCGAAGCGTTACCTGACGGCCGGTTATTGCATGGCCGATTTTATTTGAGAGTAGTATAATACTATTTTCTGATAGAAACGAGCTATAAGCGCGAAGCAAAGAAGGGAGTCTGAGGGACTGTGTCCCTCAGGCAGGTTTTAGGGCGGCAGCCCTAACGTTCCTACTCAACGGAGCGTTGATTGATTTCTGCGCAAAAAGGCGATATCATCTTCTCATGGGAGGCGAAGAACATGGACGCAAACAAGGTCGGCGCACTGATTCGTCAGCTGCGCGTGCAGAAGGGAATGACCCAGCGGGAGATCGCGCAGCAGCTTTGCGTGAGCGAGCAGGCGATCTCCAAGTGGGAGCGCGCGCTTGGCTGCCCGGACATCTCGCTGCTGCGCGAGCTGGCTGCGCTGCTTGATGTGGACGTGCGCAGCCTCCTGTCCGGCGAACTGAACGAGAGCGACAAGGATGGAGGCAATATGAGAAGAATCCGGTTTTATGTCTGCCCGGTGTGCGGCAATGTCATCACGATGACGGGCGAGGCGCAGGTCTCCTGCTGCGGCCGCACGCTGGAGGCGATGAAGCCCGTGCCCTGCGACGAGGCCCACGCGATCCGCATGACGCCGATGGACGGCGAAATGCACGTTGAATTTGACCACGGCATGAGCAAGGCACATCACATCCGCTTTGTGGCGGCAGTGGGCTTTGACCGCGTGCTGCTGGTGCGGCTGTATCCCGAGCAGGGCAGCGAGCTGCGCATGCCGTGCCTGCCGCGGGCAACCTACTACATCGGCTGCAGCCGGGACGGACTGTTTACCTGCAAAGCGTGAAAAATTTCAAAAACATGCAAGAAATCCCTTCCGGCATTCGTCATATCAGCAAAGACGAAACGGGAGGGGTTTTCGTATGAGGAAAAGAATTTGGGTGCTGCTGCTGGCGGCTGTGATGGGCATGCTTTCGGCATGCGCGCTGGCAGACAGCTTTGGCACGGCGGTGATCGACGGGGGAAACTCAAACAGGGTCCACCTGCGCGAGGCGCCGTCCACGGAGGCGAAGTCACTCGGTCTGTATTTCACCGGCACACAGGTGGAGTGCAAATCCGATCCGCGTGGGGAGTGGGTCGAGGTGAAGATCGGCCGGGAGCGCGGGTACATGAAGTCGAAGTATCTGAAGACGGGCGCCGCGGCGGACTGCGTGACGCCGCGCTTCAGGAGGGGCACGGTCACGGCGAACAAGTATGGCAGGCTGCGCAAGGGGCCGTCCACGGAGTATCAGTTTATCTGCAATCTGAACAGCGGCACGGATGTGACGGTCATGGGCGAGACGGATGAGCACTGGTACTATGTGAAGGCGGGCAAGGAAACCGGATTCATCAGCTCGGGTCTGGTTTATGTTGGCGACGAGATCTGGAGCCAGCCGGTTTCTGCAAGCACACCCGTGCCGGCGCGTACGTCCGTTCCGGCGAGCACGCCGGCCTGGAAGACGGCCTATCGGGATTGGATTGTCAGGAACGGAAGCGCGAATGACCGGTACGCGCTGCTCTATGTCAATCGGGACAGTGTACCGGAGCTTGCGGTGGATACGGGATCGGAGGCGGGCGGCTGTCAGATCCTGACGTATCATCAGGGAAGAACCGGCGTCCTGCAGACCCGGCGGCGCGGCTTCACCTATGTCCCGCGCGGCGGCACGCTCTGCAATTCTGACGGAAGCATGGATTTCTACTACGACGACGTCTATATCATCGAGAACGGCACGTGGAAGCGCACGGCGTATGGTGAGTACTACGGCTACAAGGACGGCTGGAGCGAGGAGCAGGGACGCTATATCTGCCAGACCTACGTCTTTAACGGCAAGCGGACGACCATGGAAGGGTACATGCAGGCTCTCCGACAGGCCTATCCGCTTTCCGTCGCCCAGCAGCCGGCCTTTGCGTACAGCTATGCGGAGATCCTGCGCACGCTGGAATAAAGGGGAGGAGCTTGATGAAAAAGCATTGGACGATGCTTCTGACCGTTTGCATGCTGCTGACTGCCCTGTGCGCGGGGCAGGCGGAGTATTCGCCGGGCTGTCTGAAGGAGCCTCCGCGGGAGGTGCGCGACCACATCGCGCGGCAGTTCTCCGCGTATACGCTGGAGGACTACTGCGAGATTCATGATACGTCCAATGGAGACTATGGCTTTGCGCTGCTGACGGCGGGTGATGAACGGGTATTGGTAGGGTATCATGAAAAAGCTGGGAAAATGACGTACTGGCTCAAGAGCCACGGCGCGGTCATGCAGGGCAGGGAGGAAGCCTGGTTTGATGCGGTGCCCAAGGGCGAAACGCGCTATACGGTGGATGGAACGCCATATCTCACCGACGGCCTGTCCTTCTCCGTCACGCAGTTGGACGATGCGGGCGAGATGTATCTCAAGAGCGTTGCATACCATTGGGAGGACGGCGGGTTCAGGCTCATTGGTTACAAGGATTGGGATGAATTCTACGGCTATGTGGATGTGAGGGACGGCGTGCTTCACTTCTCCAACCAGCTTGAGGGCTGGGACTTTGGAAAGGCCTACGGCACGGTGCAGCGCGACCTGCGCTATGTGAGCTACGATGCGCTGCCCAAGACGCTCGAGGAAGCGAGGGAGAAGCTGACCAACGCCCCGGAGCTTGCGCACGGCAGCCTCATGTCTGTGCCCAACATCGATGTGCAGGAGATCGAATTCACCGGCGGCAGAACGTATGCTGTATATCAGGGGCCGGGCGAAGCCTATGGGCGCGCCGCAAACGGAAAGGCCAGCGTGAGCACCAACGACTGGATTCAGGTGTTCTGCCGCTATAATGGCTATGTGATGATCCAGTATGATGTCAGCGCGGCGCAGTACCGGATCGGCTGGATTGACGAATCGGCATTGCCAAAAGGTGCGCAGGTGAACGAAGTGGATCTTCAGATGGAGCGTGAGGATCAAACAGCACTGTCGTATGCCTGTGCGCTGACGGACGATCCCTATAACAGCGGGAAAGCGATCGCATGGCTGGAAGCAGGAACGCCTGTGCTGGAGGTCATCTACAATCTCTATGATTGGTCGTATGTGCGTGTGACCGTCGATGGACAGACGATCTGCGGCTTTGTACCCAGCGACGCACCGATCCATGGATAAATCATACTGTTTTCAAATAGAAACAGCCAAGTGCTAAGCCCCGTCAGGTAACGCTTCGCTCCCTGACTGCTTTGACCGAATGGCTTCGCCACGTGGGGATACGTTGGGCTGCCGCCCAAACCTGCCTGAGGGATTTCATCCCTCAGACTCCCTTCTTCGCTTCGCGTTTATTGCTCGTTTCTATCAGAAAAGAGTATCAAATCATAAATGAAGAGCCGATCCGGTCCGGAACGGCTCTTTGCTTATCTTCGGTTGTGCGCCGCAAAGCGGAGCAGGGAGTCTGAGGGACGACGTCCCTCAGGCGGGTTTCAGGGCGGAAGCCCTGACACTTTCGCTTACCCTACGTTCTTCCCGCATGCCTCGCAGTTGCCGCCGCAGCTGGCCGCCGCGGCCTCGTCCTGCGCGATGAGCAGCTCCTGCTGCTCTTTTTTCTTGAGCGCGTCGCCTGCGACGGCGAGCATCAGGCGGATGCGGTTTTCCTGGTTGACCTTGGTGGCGGAGAGGTCGTAGTCGATCGGCACGATGTTGATGCCCGGGTGCACCTGCGTCAGTCGGCGGATCATGCCTTTGCCTGCGATGTGGTTGGGCAGGCAGCCGAACGGCTGCGCGCAGATGATGTTCTCATAGCCGTTCTCGGCCAGCTCGAGCATCTCGGCGGTCAGCAGCCAGCCTTCGCCCATCTTGCAGCCGTAGCCGATGACGTTTT
Source organism: uncultured Clostridia bacterium (assembly GCA_945948915.1). Taxonomy (GTDB): domain Bacteria; phylum Bacillota; class Clostridia; order Christensenellales; family Aristaeellaceae; genus Ventricola. Next base: position 21,682 of record CAMFCQ010000031.1, read on the forward strand.
CGACCAGGGTTTTGGTGTGCGAGAACGCAGATGGCGGCACGAAGGCCGGACGCGTGCTGATGGCGTCGATGAGCAGACGCTCCATCTTCTGACAATACTTCAGCAGCAGCGTGCAGAAAAGCTTTTTGATCGGGTTGCCGCCGTAGAGCTCGATATCCTGGATGCGGTTGTCGATCTTGAAGAGGGCAAAGCCCATGATGCCGGGGAGCATGTATTCGCAGTCCTGCGTGCGCAGAAACTCCTCCAGACGGTTGTTGCCCAGCGGGGAATACTTGACGTAGATCTCGCCGACGATGCCCACGCGTGTCTTCTTCTCATGGCTGCGCTCGATCGCGTCAAAGTCCGCCACGATTCTTTCCATGTTCGCGCGGATCTCCTTCTGGGAGAGGCCCTTTCCACGGTTGAACTGCTCGATCAGCTCGCTGTTCCAGCGCTCAATCAGCGCGTCGGTATCGCCCTTGTGCAGCTCGTAGGGACGGGTCTGGTTGGAGACGTGCATGATGCAGTCGCCGTAGACCAGGGAGGAGACAACCTGACGGATGAGCGGCAGCGTCAGCTGGAAGCCGGAGGCCTTTTCAAGGCCGCTCAGGTTGACGGAGATGACCGGAATATGCGAAAGGCCCGCCTTCTTGAGCGCCTTGCGAAGCAGGAAGATGTAGTTGCTGGCGCGGCAGCCGCCGCCGGTTTGCGTGATGGCGAGGGCGACCTTGTTCAGGTCGTACTTGCCGGAATGCAGCGCGTCGATGAACTGGCCGATGACCAGCAGCGCCGGGACGCAGGTGTCGTTGTGGACGTACTTGAGGCCTTCAGCCATGACGCCGGGGCCGTCGTTCTTGAGGATTTCCACGTTGTAGCCGTTCAGGCGGAAGACCTTTTCCATGAGAGAGAAGTGGAAATCGAGCATGTTCGGCGCGAGAATGGTGTAGCCGGCCTCGCGCATTTCCTTGGTAAACTCAACGTGATTGGCAGCCATGGCTCACACCTCCTTCGCGTTTTCAAGCGCCTGCTGCTGGTCAATGGCGGCGAACAGGGAACGCAGACGGATGCGGACCGCGCCGAGGTTGGTGATCTCGTCGATCTTGATCTGCGTGTAAATCTTGCCGTTGTCCTCGAGAATCTCGCGCACCTCATCGGTCGTGATCGCGTCCACGCCGCAGCCAAAGGAGACGAGCTGAACGAGGTTCATGTCCTTCTGTGTGGTGATGTAGCGCGCGCTGGCGTACAGGCGGGAGTGATATGTCCACTGGTTGAGCACGCCCACGGGCGCCTTTTCCATGTGGTGGGAGATGGAGTCCTCGGTGACGACCGCCGCGCCGAAGCCGGCGATCAGCTTGTCGATGCCGTGATTGATCTCCGGATCGACGTGATACGGACGGCCGATGAGCACGATGATGCGGCGGCCTTCCTCGCGGGCCTGCGCGATCATCTCCTCGCCTCTGGTGCGCAGGTCAGCCATGTAGGCCTCATACGCGGCGTAAGCGGCATCGCTGGCAGCGCGCACCTCGCCCGGCGTGATGTCCGGGAAGTGCTTTTGCAGGATGGCGGTCATCTTCTTGGGGAAGTGATGACGGTGATCCAGGCCTACATAGTCGTGGATGAAGTCGATCTCGCGCACGCGCGGCATGTTCGCGGAAATGACCTCCGGATAATACGCGACGACCGGGCAGTTGTAGTGATTGTCGCCCAGCTTCTCGTCGAGGTTGTAGCTCATGCAGGGGTAGAAGATGTGCCTCACGCCCTGCTCGATGAGCCACTCCACGTGGCCGTGCAGCAGCTTGGCCGGGAAGCAGACGGTATCCGACGGGATTGTCGCCTGACCGGCGATGTAGAGCTTGCGCGAGGAGAAGGGGGAGACGACCACATCAAAGCCCAGCTTGTCAAAGAACGCGTGCCAGAACGGCAGCAGCTCGTAGAGGTTCAGGCCCAGCGGCAGGCCGATCTGTCCGCGCGGCGCGTCCTCGCGGTGCGCCTCCATGATCGCCTTGAGCTTCTCCTGCTTGTAGGCGTAGAGGTTCAGGCTGCTCACGGCCTTGCTGCCCGCAACCGGACGGTCGCAGCGGTTGCCGCTGATGTAGCGGCGGCCCGCGCCGAAGCTGTTGATCGTCAGACGGCAGTGGTTCTCGCAGCCGTTGCAGCGGGTCTGCGTGACCTCATTGCTGAAGCTGCGCAGCGCGTCCAGGCTGAGCACCGTGCTCTCGCCCGGGATCAGGGCGCGCTGGCTCCTGGCGTGCAGCGCAGCGCCGTAGGCGCCCATCAGGCCTGCGATGTCCGGGCGGACGACGTCGGTCTTCAGCTCGTTTTCAAACGCGCGCAGCACGGCGTCGTTGAGGAACGTGCCGCCCTGCACGACGATGTGACGGCCCAGATCCTGCGCGCTGGAGCAGCGGATGACCTTGTACAGCGCGTTTTTGACGACGGAGATGGACAGACCGGCGGAGATGTCGGTCACGTCCGCGCCGTCCTTCTGCGCCTGCTTGACGGAGGAATTCATGAACACCGTGCAGCGTGAGCCGAGATCGACCGGCTTGCGCGCGGCCAGGCCGAGCTGGGAGAACTCCGCAATGTCGTAGCCCAGCGCGTTGGCGAACGTCTGCAGGAAGGAGCCGCAGCCGGAGGAGCAGGCCTCGTTGAGGAAGATGTTGTCGATGACGCCATTGTGAATCTTGAAGCACTTGATGTCCTGGCCGCCGATGTCGATGATGAAATCGACGTCGGGCATGAAGGCCTTCGCGGCGGTGAAGTGCGCCACGGTTTCCACCAGGCCGAAGTCCACGCCGAAGGCGCTGCGAATGAGGTCCTCGCCGTAGCCGGTGACCGCGCCCGCGCAGACCGTCCAGTCCGGGTGCTCGCTGCGCAGATCGGTCAGGAAGCTGCGCACGTGCGGCACAGGATCGCCGGAGTTGGACTGATAGCGGGTGAGCAGCAGCTCGCCGTCCTCGGAGATGACGACGGACTTGATCGTGGTGGAGCCGGAATCGATGCCCAGATACACGTTGCCGGTGTAGCCCTGGGGATCACGGCGGGCCACTCTGGCACGCGCATGGCGCGCGCGGAAGGCCCTCAGGTCGTCCTCGGTTTCAAACAGCGCGGGCAGGGCGTTGTAGCTCTCCGTGCTGTGGAACGCGTCGATCGCCTCGATGCAGTCGCAAAGATTCATCTCTTCCAGCGCCTGATGCGCCGCGCCCAGGGCGACGAAGTACAGCGAGTTCTCCGGGCACAGACCGGAAAGCCCCAGCGCCTCGTCAAAGCAGGCGCGCAGCTCGCTCATGAAGGTGAGCGGGCCGCCGAGGTACACGACGTTTCCCTCGATGGGACGGCCCTGTGCCAGACCGGCGATGGTCTGATTGACCACAGCCATGAAGATGGAGCGGGCCACGTCCGCGCGCCTGGCGCCCTGATTGAGCAGGGGCTGCACGTCGGTCTTGGCGAACACGCCGCAGCGGGAGGCGATGGTATAGGTGCGCTCGGCTTTGGCGGCTTCCTCGTTCATCTGTGCAGGGGTGATGGCCAGCAGCGTGGCCATCTGATCGATGAACGCGCCGGTGCCGCCTGCGCAGGAGCCGTTCATGCGGACCTCAAGCGTACCCTTGAGGAAGAGGATTTTCGCGTCCTCGCCGCCCAGCTCGATGATGACGTCCGTGCCCGGCAGGTACATGTCGGCGGCCACCTTGGTCGCATAGACCTCCTGCACGAACGGAATATGGGAGCCGAGCGCCAGACCCATGCCCGCAGAGCCGGAGATGCTCAGACATACAGGCGCGCCCTTGGCGACATCCTTGTCAAGGCGCGTGAGCAGCTCGCGGGTTTTCTGACTGATGAGGGAATAATGCCTGTCGTAGCAGGAATAGACGATTTCGTCGCTGTCGTTCAGGACAACGCACTTAATGGTCGTGGAACCGATGTCCAGGCCGATTCGAAGGGTATCGGACATGATCGTGATCCTTTCTGGAAATGTCATATATCACAATGGATGAATCTTCTTGTGTGAACAAACAAATCTGCAAAGTGCAGCTTATGTCAATGTATGATTATAATTGAAATAAAAATGAGTTTCAAGCCAAAAACCAAATAAGTCAATAATTGCATAATGATTAAAGAAGGTTTTTGTGAGATGATGCCTTAATATTCCTTAACACTGACCGAAATGCTTTGCATAGCTTGAAGAATCAGCGCTCATCTGCTATAATTTCAAGATGGTTGAATGTGTGTACTATGATTTCCAGAAGGAGGCGCGGCTGTGGCCAGGCTGGTTTCTTACGATAAATCCCTCGATTACTCCTATGCGCCGGGCATCTTTCCGGCGACGGAGTGCCTGAAGAACGCGCCGGATCGCTGCCTGCGCCTGCTGCTGTCCAGCGCAAGCGAGAAAAGCGAGGGCGCGCAGAAGCTGCGCGCACAGGCCGAGCAGCGCGGCGTGCGCGTGGAGATCGCGGACAGGGCGCTTGAGCGCATCAGCAAAAAGGAAAATTGTTTTGCCGCGATGGTGTACAAAAAGCAGGAGGGCGTCTTTGACGGCGATGCGCCGCACATCGTGCTGGTCAACCCCAGCGACAGCGGCAACCTGGGCACGATCCTGCGCACGGCGCTGGGCTTTGGCCTGACCAACATCGCCATCATCCGCCCGGCGGTGGATTCGGACGATCCGCGCGTGACGCGTGCGTCGATGGGCGCGGCGTTCTCGCTGCACATCCGCCACTTTGATTCCTTTGAGGCATACCGCGCGGAGTTCCCGGCGCGCCAGCTGTTTCCGTTCATGCTCACCGGCGCCGTGCCCCTTGCTAAGGCGGTGCAGCGCGTGAGCGGCGAATACGCGCTGATCTTCGGCAATGAGGCCACCGGCCTGCCGGATGAATTTGCGCAGCTGGGTGTCAGCACGCTGATTCCGCACAGCGGCAAGATCGATTCGCTGAACCTCGCCATCGCCGCGGGCATCGGTATGTATGCCTTTGCCCATCGGCAGGATGACCAAACAGAATGAATGAGCAGGAGGCTATCTTCCATGATGAAAATTGTATTGGACGCCATGGGCGGCGACAATGCGCCCAAGGTCAACGTGGACGGCGCGATCGACGCGCTGCGCGAGTTTGACGACATCGAGATCATCCTCGTCGGCCCGCAGGAGCTGATGGAGAAGACCATCGGCGAGTATGCCGATCAGGCGGCGTGCGCCGCCGTCAGGGATCGTCTTCACATCGCGAACGCGACGGAGGTCATCACCACTGAGGAGCACCCGGTTATGGCGCTGCGCCGCAAGAAGGATTCCACGTTCAACGTGGGCATGGACATCGTGCGCCGCAAGGAGGCGCAGGCCTTTGTCTCCGCCGGCTCCACCGGCGCGGTGATGGCGGGCGCCATGTTCAGAATCGGCCGCATCAAGGGCATCGATCGCCCGGCCATCGGCGCGATGCTGCCGGTTCCGGGCCGTCCGATGCTGCTGATGGACGCCGGCGCGAACACCGACTGCAAGCCGGAGTGGATCAACCAGTTCGCCATGATGGGCAGCATCTACATGAACCGTGTGATGGGTGTGGAAACCCCGGAAGTCGGTCTGGTCAACATCGGCGTGGAGGCGGCCAAGGGCAACGAGCAGGCGCAGCAGGCGTACGCGCTCATGAGCGCACAGAAGACGTACAGGTTCATCGGCAACGTCGAGGCGCGCGACACGATGGCCGGCAGCTGCGATGTGCTCGCGGCGGACGGTTTCGTAGGCAACGTCGTGCTCAAGAACACCGAGGGCGTGATCTCCGCGCTGTTCAAGCTGCTCAAGGGCGGCCTGATGGCCAGCACGAAGGGCAAGGTTGCCGCGCTGCTGGCCAAGGACACCTTCAAGTCGCTCAAGAACAGCTTCAATTCCGAGGAGGTCGGCGGCGCGCCGCTGCTGGGCGTGGAAGGCGTGGTCATCAAGGCGCACGGCAATTCCCAGGCGCGCGCGATCTTCTGCGCGATCCGTCAGGCCCGCACGGTGGTGGAAACCGGCGTAGTCGATCTGATCCGCGAGGGCGTGGCGCAGCTGGCTGCGGCGCAGGAGGAGAACGCGTAAGCTCAATCCCCGGATTGATTCTCAACCGGCATGATGCCGGCTGCATCCCCGACGAAATGCTGTAAACCCCGCTGTTTTGTGCCCGAGGTTGGCGCTTTGCAGAAGGGTTTACATCGTGAATAAGTCATTTGTTCAAAGGAGGAAACGGAATATGATGGAGAAGCTGATTGCCATGGTGGCCGAGCAGATGGGCGTGGACGCCGCGCAGGTGACGCCGGACAGCCGTCTGAAGGAGGATCTGCAGGCCGACAGCGCGTCGGTCATGATGCTGGTCATGGATGTGGAGACGGAGTTCGGCATCGAGGTCGAGGACGACGCGATTGAGAAGGTCAAGACCGTCGGCGACATGGCCAGGTATATCGAAGAGAAGATGTAATGCAAAAGCCCGCTGCCGGGAAAAGCGCCCGGCAGCGGCTTTCCCGCTTATTTCGGTTTGCGCGATGCGCTGTTGTGGAAAGCGAAATGAACGGGAGCGGGAAGCAGGAAAGGAAACCGACATGAATTATCACGCGCTTGAGCGGGCGATCGGCCATACCTTTGCCGATCAGGCCCTGCTCGACCTGGCGATGACACACCCGTCCTACGCGCTGCAGCACAAGTGCAGGGACAATCAGCGCCTGGAATTCCTGGGCGACGCGGTGCTGGAAATCTGCGTCAGCCGGGTGCTCTACCACAAGTTCCCCAAGCTCAAGGAGGGCCAGCTGACCCGCCGGCGCGCGGCGCTGGTGTGCGAGGCGAATCTGGCGCAGGCGGCGCGCCGCTTCGCTCTGGGCTCGTTCCTCAAGCTCGACCGCGGCGAGGAGGTCGTCGGCGGCCGGGAGAATCCGTCGATTCTGGCGGACACGATGGAGGCGGTCATTGCCGCCGTGTATCTGGATGCGGGCATGGACAAGGCTGCCGCGCTGGTCGATCTGGCGATGGGCGATTACGAGTCCGCCGCCGGCAGCGACCGCGACGCCAAGAGCGCCCTGCAGGAGTATCTGCAGGCGCTGGGCGAGGAGACGCCCAGCTACGAGATCATCGCGCAGGACGGCCCGCCGCATGCGCGCGTGTTCACCGCCCGGGTGCTGCGCGCGGACGGAACAGAGCTGGGCCGCGGGCAGGGCGCGCGCAAGCAGCGCGCCGAGGAGGCCGCCGCGCAGATGGCCATGAGAGCGCTGGGGCAGAAGTGAGAAGAGGAAGCGCAGATCCGGGCGATCTGCCGGACGGAAAGGAGTCGCTCAGGTGCGGCTAAAGAGACTGGAAATCTACGGCTTCAAGTCGTTCGCGGACAGGACGG
>CAMFCQ010000032.1 GCA_945948915.1 uncultured Clostridia bacterium
AAAGATACTGGCATGTATATTTGATTTTTAGGGGAAAACAATATCGCTCCAGATGATTTCCTCGATCTGTGCCTTGATGGTATTCATCATGTCCGCCCATCTTATCGGATCAGCCGCTTTCAGATCTTCATTGACACCCGCCTCTGCTGCCATTTTCGGAATCATCTCATCCAGCAGGCGCTGTGCTTCTGCATCCACTTCGTGCAGATCGTCATACAGCTTTCCGCTGAGGAGTAGTTGGCTATACAACCCAGGACGATGCTCTTTCAGGTACTTCATCCGTGCTCTGCCGAATTTGCCGAGAGGCTGACTGCTTTCAATTTCAAGATCGGGGAGGTAATAATCCCCGACGAGGGTGTAGTCCAGTCCGTTTTTGTAGTCGTGGATTTTGGTAGGGAACGTATTCATCGTGTTTCCTCACTTTCTTGTGATGTCGGTCATGAAGTGTTGCTGCAACCGTTTGACCGGTTGTTCCTACTGCTCTCCTTTCGTCGTTTGATTCTATTACACCACAATACTCGAGAGAAAAAGAAGAAATCCGAACCCATCCCCAACTGGGATTAAGTTCGGATTTCTCAAGTTTGGTGGAGCATAGGGGAGTCGAACCCCTGACCTTTTGAATGCCATTCAAACGCGCTACCAACTGCGCTAATGCCCCGTCAACGGAACATATTATACTACGCAGAGGGCGAGCCTGTCAAGAACTTTTTTCGGTTTTCGGCAAATTCCCGCGCTGCTCAGAACATCGACCAGATGACCGCGATCACCAGCGCGGGGAGGTAGTTCGCCACCTTGATCTTCTTGCCGAAGGCGAGGTTCACGCCGACGCCGAAGATGAGCACGTTGCCCACGATGGACAGACAGGAGAGCGCCGCATCGGTCATCAGCGGGCCAATGAAGGCGGCCAGCACGGTCATCAGGCCCTGCCAGATCGCCATCGGGATGACGGAGAAGACCGCGCCCTTGCCCAGGGAGGCCGTCAGCGCCATGACGATGATCATGTCCAGAATGCCCTTGGTGGTCAGGATCGTGTAGTCATGGTAGAGCGCGTCGTTCATCGGGCCGATGATCGCCATCGCGCCGATGCACAGCGTGAAGGACGCGGAGGTGAAGCCCTCGATGAAGCGCGGGTCGCGCTCGGAGTGGCTCTTGACCTTGAGCCATTCGCCGAAACGCTCCAGGTTGCGCTCGATGCCCAGGATCTCGCCGATCAGGCCGCCCAGACACATGGAGATGACCAGCAGCATTTCGCCGGTGGTGCCCAGCTGTCCGTCCGTGATGGTGAGCATGTGCCTGAACGCGCCGCTGGCGCCGATGAAAACCGTGCTCACGCCGCAGGCCTTGACCATGATGTCCTGATAGCTGTCCTTGAGCGACTTGCCGAACAGAAAGCCCAGCAGGCCGCCGGCCAGCACGAATGCAGAGTTGATGACTGTACCCAGACCGATCATATGAAATCGCCTCTTTACACGCGCAGATTACAGTTTGTCATGAGAATCCTCGCGAAAATTTGCAGAAAACACAAATATTATAGCATGAGAAAACGGCCAAAGCAAGGCTTTGACCGTTTTTGAAATGACAGATTGGCAATCAGTTGCCGCACTCTATGCTGATGGCGTTGAACCTGGCGAGCAGATCCTCCACCTTCAGATTCCTGCGCGCCTCGCCGGAGACATCCAGCTCCGCGCGGCCCTGATGCATCATCAGCAGGCGGTCGCCATACTCGACGGCGTAGCGCAGGTTGTGCGTGACCATGATGGTCGTCAGCTGCTTCTGCGCGACGATCCTGCCGGTCAGCTGCATGATGATCTCGGCGGTCTTCGGGTCGAGCGCGGCGGTGTGCTCGTCCAGAATCAGGAACTCGATGGGCGTCATCGTGCTCATCAGCAGGGCCATCGCCTGGCGCTGGCCGCCGGAGAGGTTGCCAACCTTCACGCCCATCTTGTCCTCCAGGCCCAGGCCCAGCTGCGCGAGCAGCGCGCGGTATTCCTCGGTCTTTTTGCGGTTGACGCAGGGCATGAGGTTGAAGGGCTTGCCCTTGTTGTCCGCCATGGACATGTTCTCCAGGATCGTCATTGAAGGGCAGGTGCCGCGCGCCGGATCCTGATAGACGCGGCCGATGCGGCGGTGACGCCGGTGCTCGGGCATGCGGGTGATGTTCTCGCCGCCAATGAAGATCTCGCCGTCCTCGATGGGGATGGAGCCGCAGATGATGTTAAGCAGGGACGTTTTGCCCGAGCCGTTGGAGCCCACGACGCAGACGAACTGCTTGTCCGGAATGGAGAGGCTGAAGCCGTCGAACAGGCAGGTTTCATTCACCGTGCCGCCCTGATAGATCTTGACGATGTTCTTCAGTTCAAGCATGGCGCTTCACCTTCTTTCCGTTCTGGCCGCCGGCGATGATGATGATCAGCAGCAGCACGGCGGTGATGAGCTTGAGGTCAAACGGCGACAGGCCGAGGCTCAGCGCCAGGGCGACGCAGCCCTTATAGAGGATGGAGCCCAGCACCACGGCGGTTGTCGCGCGCAGAAAGCGGATGCCGGCAAGCAGCTGCGTGCCCATGATGACGGAGGCAACCGCCAGCACCAGCGTGCCGGTGCCCATGGAGATGTCGAAGTAGCGCTGGTACTGGCACATGATGCAGCCGGCGAGCGAAACGAGCGCGTTGGCGATGGACAGGCCGAGGATCTTCACCTTGCCGGAATCCTTGGCGAGCGTGGCGACGAGCGTCGCGTTGTCGCCGGTGGCGCGCAGCAGGAAGCCCGAGCGCGTGGCGAGGTAGGCGTCCATCAGCAGCTTGACGGCGACGGCGATGACCGCCAGGATGATGACCGGCGCGTAGGGCTGGATGCCCGAGGGCAGGCCGGCGATGAAATCGTTCTTGAAGATGGTGTTGTAGGAGAAGAGCTGGACGTTGGCGCGCCCGGCGATGTGCAGGTTGATGGAGTACAGGCCCGTCATGACGATGATGCCGGCGAGCAGGTCGCGCACCCTGAACTTGACGTGGATCACGCCCGTGACCGCACCCGCAATCGCACCGGCGATCATGGAGACCGGCAGCGTCAGCAGCGGGGAAAGACCGCCCTGAATCATCAGGGCGGTGACGGCAGCGCCGAGGGGGAAGGATGAATCGACGGACATATCCGGAAAGTCCAGGATTTTGAAGGTGATGTACACGCCCAGGGCAAGGACGGCATAGATCAGGCCCTGCTCGAGGACGCTCAGAAGAAGACTCATGGGATACCTCCGTCAAAAATGATACGAAATACGAAGCTTGATTCGTTTGCGTAGTTTCAAAAGAGTTTGCCGCGATTTCAATCCTTATCCGCCGACGAACGGAGTTCGTCGTCATCAGGCCTGCATGGAGCCGCCGCGAAGCGAAGAAGGGTCAAGGGACGATGTCCCTTGCAGGGGTTCGGGGACAGCGTCCCCGAACGTTCTCTTTGTTTACTCTACCTCGTTGGCACGCGCCGCGAGCTCGTCGGACAGCACGATGCCGAACTTCGCGAGCGCATCCGCGTTGACGTACAGGCCCGGCTCGGTGATGATCTCGTACGGGATCTCGCTGGCCTTCGCTTCGCCCTTGAGGACCTTGGCGGCCATCAGACCGGTCTGGCGGCCCAGGGCGATGTAATCAAGACCCTCGGCGGCGACGCAGCCCAGCTTCACCTGCTCGATTTCGGAGCCGAAGACCGGCTTGCCGGCGGCGTTGGCCTTGTCCAGCACCAGCGCGAGAGCGGAGACAACGGTGTTGTCGGTCAGGTTGGTGAGGCAATCGACCTTGCCCAGCAGCGCGTCCAGCGCCAGCGGGATGTCCGCGGTGGTGGAGATGCCGGACTCGACGATCTCAAAGCCGTAGTCGCCGGCCATGCTCTTGTAGATTTCGATGGCGGAGATGGAGTTGACCTCGCTGGTGGTGTAGAGGATGCCGATCTTCGCAGCGTCCGGCAGCATGGCACGGATGGTTTCCAGCTGCGCCTTGATCGGCAGCGCGTCGGAGGTACCGGTGACCTCGCCGGCGGCCGTGCCGTCCGCGCTGGCAAAGCCCGCGGCGACCGGATCGGTGACGGCGGTGAAGATCGTCGGGATTTCGCCGGCGGCGGCGTTATAGCAGGCCTGCGCCATCGGGGTGGCGATGCCGACCATCATGTCCACCTTGGCGCTGGCGAACTGCGCGGCGATCTGCTGGGCGATGCCCATGTCCGCCTGCGCGTTCTGCAGGTCAATCTTGAGGTTATCCCCCTCCACAAGGCCTGCCTCCGCGAGGCCCTCGACAAAGCCCTGGTAGCAGTTGTCCAGCGAGCCGTGCTGCGCGAACTGGCCGATGCCGACGGTGTAGGTTTCCGCAAAGGAGACGGCGGCGGCGAGAATCAGGGCGATGGAGACGATGATGGAGATGATGCGCTTCATAATGTGTTCCTCCTGTGAAATGTCTGCTTATCGGTTGGGAAACAGTGACCAGTCGTGGATGAAGCGCCGAGACCAGGAAAACAAAAACGCCTCATATTCCTTACGGAACATGAGGCGGAAGATCCTTCCGTGGTGCCACTCAGTTTGGCCTTTCGGCCCGCTTTACCCCGTACCAACATACGGTGCAGCCTGATAACGGGTCTGCGTCCCGTCCCTGTCTAATAAGGCGGTTATGCCGGTTGACAGGGCCCTCGGAAAGTCCATTTCAACATCCTTCTGTACCGCACTCGCAGCAACGGCGGCTCTCTGAAACAGGGCGGGATCTCTACTTCTCTTCCCTCAAACGGTTTGTATTGAATTGGTTGCATTATAGCAGGCGTATATCGTGTTGTCAACCCTGCACAGCTAATTTTTATGAACTTTCGTTCATGGATTGTCGAAGATGACAGAATTGATGGGAAAAATCTCCAAGAATACATGGAAAGTTCGTGTTTTATATTATATCTGAGGGTGACGGTTTGTATCCCTACTTGAAGTGAACGTTTTCATGTGCTATAATCTGTCTATCTATAAATATGTTCAATAATGCTCGAATATTCGGGCAGGAGGATAATGTTTTCATGAACGATTTCAAAGTCAGAGGCGATTGGATGCCGTTCTGCGTGCCGGATATCACGGACGCGGAGGTTCAGGCTGTGAGCGACACGGTGCGCTCCGGCTGGTGGGCAAAGGGTCCCAGAACGATTGAGTTTGAAAAGCGTTTTGCCGAATATGTGGGTGCGAAGTACTGTGTGGGCGTCAATTCCTGCACGGCGGCGCTTCATCTGGCCCTGTTGAGCCAGAGCATCGGCCCGGGCGACGAGGTCATCACCACGCCCCTGACCTTCGCTTCCAGCGCGAACACCATTGTGCACGTCGGTGCGACGCCGGTGTTTGCCGATATCGATCCGGATACCGGCCTCATCGATCCCAGGGAAATCGAAAAGAAGATCACGGACAGAACCCGCGCGGTGGTGCCGGTGCATTACGCCGGCCTGGCGGCGGATATCGGCGAGATCGGCAGGCTGTGCGACCGCTACGGCCTGTTCCTCTCCGAGGACGCGGCGCATGCTGTGGAAACCCGCTACAACGGCGAACTCATCGGCCATCATCCCAAGGGCGCGGTGTCCTATTCCTTCTACGCGACCAAGAACCTGGCCTGCGGCGAGGGCGGCGCGCTGGTGACCGATGACGAGGAGATCTACAGGAAGGCGTGCATCCTCTCCTGCCACGGCATGAGCGCGGGCTCCTGGAACCGCTACGGCAAGAGCGGCTCCTGGCGCTATGACATCGAGGAGCCGGGCTTCAAGTACAACATGTTCGACATCCAGGCTGCGCTGGCCAATGTGCAGCTCAGCCGCATGGACGATATGCAGCGCCGCCGCTTTGAGGCGGTGGCGGTGTATGAGCAGGCCTTCCGCGACGTGCCGCAGCTGCGCGTGCAGAAGACGCCGGCTTACTGCCATCACAGCCGCCACCTGTACATCCTGCGCATCGTGCCGGAAGCGCTGACCATCTCCCGCGATCAGTTTATCGAGGAGCTCAAGGCGCGCAACGTCGGCGTGAGCGTGCACTTTATCGCGCTGCACACCATGAGCGCTTATGCCAAGCGCTACGGCTACAAGCCCGAGGACTTCCCGAAGGCCTATGCCTTCTCCGAGAGCGAGATCTCCCTGCCGATGTACTCCACCCTCGGCGTGGAAAAGGCGCAGTACGTCGCGGATGCGGTGCTGGATGTCGTGAAGAAGTTCAAGAAGTAAAAAGCGTGTAAAATCCCCGCAGGCAGCCGTCCGGCGGGGATTTTTATGTGGATTTTTGTCGGAAAGTCCGCTATAATCAAAGGAGCCAGTCCAAGATGAAAGGATGCTTTTCAATGGAACCCATGACAGACCAGACCATCTTCATGAACCGGGAGCTTTCCTGGCTCAAGTTCAACGAGCGCGTGCTGGAGGAGGCGGAGAGCGACCTGACGCCGCTGTGCGAGCGGCTGACCTTCGCGTCGATCTATCAGAGCAACCTCGACGAGTTCTTCATGGTGCGCGTGGGCTCGCTGGTGGATCAGGAGCACCTTTCTCCCCAAATCCGCGAAAACAAGACCCTGATGACCCCGTCTGAGCAGCTGCGCGAGGTGCTCAAAACCGTGCGCAGGCTCAACCAGCGCAGGGATTTCATCTACGCCAAGCTGCTCGGGCGCGTGGAGGAGGCCGGCGTGCGCCTGGTCGATTTCAAGAAGATCGGCCGGCAGGAGAGCGAGAAGCTGGAGCGCTACTTCGACGGCGCCATCGCGCCGCTGATCTCCCCGATCGTCGTGGGCCGCCGCCAGCCGTTCCCATTCCTGCGCAACAAGGATATTTACGCCGTCGCCGTGCTGGAGAAGAAGAACGGCAAGCGCAAGCTGGGTATCGTGCCGTGCAACGCGGGCGTGTTCCCGCGGCTGATTGAGGTCCGCGCGGGCGAGAAGACCTATGTGCTGGCCGAGGAGCTGATCCTGCACTTCCTGCCCAAGGTCTTTGAGGGGTATACGATCAGGGAAAAGTCCCTGATCCGCGTGACGCGCAACGCCGATATCGACGCGGACGCGCTCTACGAGGAGGATATCGATTACCGCGAGTTCATGGCGGAGCTGATCAAGAAGCGCAAGCGACTGGCGCCGGTGCGTCTGGAGCTCTCCCGCGAGCTGGACGGCGAGGCCGTGCGCGCCCTGTGCAAGCACATGGACGTTGACAAGGATCACGTCTTCAGGAACAACGCGCCGCTGGATCTGTCCTTCCTCTTCGGCATTGCGGACAACCTGCGCCAGAAGACGGAGCTGTTCTACGAGCGCCGCATCCCGCAGCGCAGCGCGACCCTCTTGAGCGACCGCCCGGTGCTCGATCAGATCCGCGAGGGCGACAAGCTGCTCTCCTATCCGTATGAGAGCATGAAGCCGTTTTTGACGATGCTGCAGGAGGCCGCCAACGACGAGAGCGTCGTCTCCATCAAGATGACGCTCTACCGCGTGGCCAAGCAGAGCAAGATCGTCGAGACGCTGATTGAGGCCGCCGAGAACGGCAAGGACGTGCTGGTGCTCGTGGAGCTCAAGGCGCGCTTTGACGAGGAGAACAACATCGAGTGGAGCCGCAGGCTGGAGGAGGCCGGCTGCAACGTGATCTACGGCCTGGACGGCTACAAGGTGCACAGCAAGCTCTGCCTGATCCAGCGCATGGAGGACGGCCACGCGGCGTACTATACGCAGATCGGCACGGGCAACTACAACGAGAAGACCGCCAGACTGTACACCGACCTGAGCGTGATGACGCACGACCAGGCGATCGGCCGCGAGGCGGCGGAGGTCTTCCGCACGCTGTCCATGGGCGAAACCGTGCAGGAGACGGAGCATCTGCTGGTTGCGCCGCACTGCCTGCAAAACAGGGTGCTGGAGATGATCGACGGGGAGATCGAGCGCGCCAGAAACGGCGAGGACGCGTACATCGGCGTGAAGATCAACTCGCTGACGGACAAGGCGATCATCGACCGGCTGGTGCAGGCCTCCTGCGAGGGCGTGAAGATCGACCTGATCGTGCGCGGCATCTGCTGCCTGATTCCGGGCGTGCCGGGGGCGACGGAGAACATCCGCGTCGTCAGCGTCGTGGGCCGCTTCCTGGAGCACTCGCGCATCTACATCTTCGGCTGCGGCGCGCGCGCGAAGGTGTACATCGCCTCGGCGGACTTCATGACGCGCAACACGCTGCGCCGCGTCGAGGTCGCCGCGCCGATTCGGGATGAGGCGCTGAAGGAAGAGATCGTCGCGATGTTTGATCTGCTGCTCTCGGACAACGTGCAGGCGCGCGAAATGCAGGCGGACGGCAGCTATGTCCGCCGCCAGCCGATGGGCGAGGATCCGCGCAACGCGCAGGAACTCTTCTACCAGCAGGCGTATGAACGCGCTGCGGGGAAGGCAAATTGAGGTAAATGATCAAGCGAGGCTGTCAGACCACATGCATCTGACAGCCTCGCTTTGATTCGCTTATCCCCGGGTCATCCGTTCCGGCAGAAGCAGCAGCGGATCAACCTGCAGCGCATCCATCGGCAAGACGACCTCCGCGTACGATCCATCTTCCAGCAGGGCCTCTGCGAAGACCCAGCGCGTCTGCCCGCTCAGGTAGGGCATGGCGGCGGCTGCGTATTCGCCGATGAGGCGCACCTGCGCGCCCTTGTCAAGCGGGCTGCCGTGGTTGACATCCCATGCTGCAGGCTCCGTTTCGCCGTTTCCGGTCATGACGGGGACGTCCCGCGTCAGCACGGCAAGCGTGCTCGGGCTGGCCTTCGGGACGGCCTTCAGCGCATCCCTGTGCACAAAGCCGTAGGCGTGCTGCCCGCCGAAGGGATCCCATTCCTGCACGGCGACATAGCTGCCAAAGACGCCGCCTGCGGTCAGCGTGCTGAAGCAGTTGATCTCGCCGCGCACGGCTGCCTTGTCCATCTCTGCATACCAGTCGGCCCGCTCCTCCCGAAGCTCCGCAACCGGCATTCGGTACGCCTGCACACCGGCGGTGGAGCCGTCCAGATAATCGTCCCTGACATAGCCGAACACGATGCCGCCGAAGGTCACATGCGCCCAGCCGTCGCCGACGGTGTGCCAGTCAAACAGGTTCTGCAGCTCGCATCCGGGATACAGGCTGCCGATGACCGGCCCGTCCATCGAAGGGCTTTGGCGGAGATTGACCCGCTGTGCGCCGTCGCTGGCTGTGACGACGCAGCTGCGGAAGTTCTCCGTCATGCTCAGCTCGATGAGCGGCGCGTAGCCCGTCTGCACGCTGCCGTCCGCGTTCAGGCGCAGCACATGCAGCACGGTTTCGCTGACGACGCCGAGCACGCGGACATAATCCCCCGGCTGAAGCCGGAAGCTCACCGTGCGCAGGCTGTCCTCGGCATACACCGGCACGCCGCCTGCGCTGTCAAAATCCTGCGGACGAATCTGCTCCGCAGGCTCGCCGATGCGGTCAGGCTCCATTTGTTCTCTGCGGATCAGGTATTTGCTCATCACATAGCCGCTTCTCCCGAAGATGCTGACCTTTGCCCAGCCGTTCTCCTCACTCAGCACATCGACCGGCACGTCCTCATAGTATTTGCCCAGAACCTGTGCCGCTTTGTCCGGCGCGGCGCGCAGGTTGAGCCTGCCTGCGCGGTCAAGCCCGCCGATATAGACCTCTGCCTGAGCCGCGGCGCAGCAGCACAGCAGCACGGCCAGCAGGCACAGCGCAAACCGTTTCATGTGTCTTCCTCCGCCCATGAATTACTTGTCCAGGCGCACCCAGCCCACCGCGCCGCGGAGGCTGACCAGGAGCCAGTCTCCCTCCTCACGAAGGATCGGGAGCTTTTCGCCGGCGCCGAGCAGGGCGACCTTTTTGGCCGCAGCGCCATTCCAGGCATACACCGGCGTGCTTTTTTCCGTCAGATAGTATGACGGATCGATGAGCACATAGTCGCTGAGCACCCAGCCCGCGCTGCCCGTGCCCTCGGCGTCCGACAGGTAGCAGTCGCACCAGCCGTCCTTCAAAACCTGCTGGCAGGCAAAGACGTCCCCGTACTGAAGGCGTCCCGCGGCAGTGGAGGTGGTGCTTGTGCCTGAGCGGATGGTCAGCTCCTCGCAGAGCACCACCGCTTCGTAGCCGATCTGGCCCATTCCGGCCGCCGGGATGATCTCTGCCCTTGCGGAGGCTGCCAGCAGCATGGCGGCCATCCAGATGAATACCCTTTTCATACTGTCCTCCTGTGTGCGTTTTGGTAACTGCCTATATGACGCAAGGGCTGCGGCCTTTCATCCCGGATGGCAGACAATTTCTGACAAAAAAGGGACGAGTCTTGGCTTCGTCCCTTGGATATGCCCGCTTTGTACCGCCTGCGGGCGCGACGATGCGAGCCCCTAGATCAAGGCTGCAATGCTTGCTTACTTGGCGTAGATGATGTCGTCCCTGAGCCGGTAGATCGTCGCGCCGTACTTGCTGCGGCAGAAGGCATCGACGAACCAATCGATCTCCTTGACCGCGTCGTACTGGACGTAGGCGTAGCGCTCGCCGTTCACGCTCTTGCCCTTCATATTGGAATCGGCCCAGTGCACGCTGTCCGTCTCCGGGTCGTAGTCCTCGATGAAGATCATCGAGTGCGCGCCCACGCCGTAGTAGTAATTCGCCGCCATCTGGAAATAATCGCCGCGCTGAACCTGCATCAGGAATTCCCGGGCACGCTGGCGGTTTTCCTCCTTGGACAGGCTGTCGTCGTAGCGGAAGGAGGCCGCGGCATAGAAGGGATTGCCGTCGCTGGCGGCGACATCCTGCCACTCCACGCCATAGACATAGGGCGCGCAGTCCGCCTTCTTCTGATTGTTGGGGATGACCAGCGGAACGTCCGGGTACTGCGCCATGCGGAAATCGCCGCAGTTCTCGCGGAACAGGTGCACTGTGAAGTTCTTGCAGACGTAGATATCGCCGCTGTACTGCGCACGCTGGGGCCTGCCGCCCGCCGCGCTGAACAGCGTTTTGGCGGTGGCAATGATGCGGTCGATGAAGTCCGCGCGCGCGGCGGATGCCTGTACTTCAGCCTCCGGCGTCTCTTCGGCGGGGGCCGTCTGTGCTTCCTCGGTGAAGGCAAGGGCATCCTGCGCGGCGAGCATCTCCTCCATGGAGAGCGTCTCGCCCAGGGCGCAGGGAACGGCCAGCCAGGCAAGCAGCAGGCATGCGGAAATCAGCTTCATGAAGACAGCTCCTCTTTGCGTTGATAGCTTATTGTATCACGGACGCGCAGGCGGCGCAACAGGCGCGCCGCGCAGCAGAAACGTAATGAAAAAAACTTAACAATATTTAAGGCTGAAATTTGGAAAGCACACGCATTTTCTGTGTGTCGGACGCATTTAAAAAAGCCAATTCTGGCTTGAATTTGTACACATTATTTTGTGTACGAAATGACAGGTTGAGCGCTTAACGCAGCGCTCAGACGGGCCTCAGGGTGTGTTGACTGCAATAAAAGAATATGATAGTATATGCTGAAATTGTGTTGAGAAACAGTTTATTGCATCATATCACGATTGGAGTGGGAATATGCCGCCGAAACAAAGAATAACGAGGGAAATGATCCTGGAGAGATCGTTTGAAATGTTCTGCAGCGAAGGCATGGAAGTGGTCAATGCGCGCTCTGTTGCCAAGGCGCTGAACTGCTCGACGCAGCCGATCTTCAGCTATTTCTCCGGTATGCAGGACCTCAAATCTGCGCTTGAAGAGAAAGCGAAGGAGCAGTTTCAGGCTGCGCTCAGTGTCGGCAATCAGCCGGGCGATCCGCTGGTGGAAATCGGCTGCGCGTATACGCGCTTTGCCGCCGAGCAGCCGCATCTGTTTGCGCATCTGTTTGTGCATGGACAGGATGACGCGCTGTATCCGTTTGCCAACGATCAGCGCTGCGAGGAGCTGCTTCACCGTGAAGCGGAGGCTCTGAGCTTGACGCCGGAGCAGGCCGAGGCTGTCTATACGCAGATGTCCATCTACATCCATGGTTTGGCCGTCCTGCGCGCGGTGCAGCGGGCGAACTATACGCCTGAGGAAATGGCCGGGATGATCAGGAAGAACCAGGAGATGATCCTCAAGGCGGTTCGTGCATAACGGCGCAGATTGCTGACTCAATGAAATCATAGAAAAGCGGACAGCGCAGGCTGTCCGCTTTTTGTGCGTCACTCGATGGTCAGCGCGCCGTCCGCGTGCATGACGATGTTGCGGCTGTACAGCGAGGCGAGCGCGCGCACCATGTAATCCACGTCCGCGCAGCCTGCGGTCTCGTAGCTGGAGTGCATGGCCAGCTGGGCCAGGCCGATGTCCACCGTGTTCATCGAGGCGTGCTTGTTGGCGATGTTGCCCAGCGTGGAGCCGCCCGGCATGTCCGAGCGGTTGGCGAAGTGCTGCACCGGCACACCCGCCATCGCGCACAGGCTGCAGAAGACCGCGCAGGACACCGCATCCGTGGTGTACTTCTGGTTTGCGTTGTGTTTGATGACCACGCCGCCGTTCATGAGCGTGCGGTTCTGCGCGTCGTATTTTTCGGGGTGGTTCGGGTGCACGGCGTGCGCGTTGTCCGCAGAGGCCATGAAGCTGGCGGCGATGGCCGCGCGGATCTCGCCGTCGGCTGCGCCGAGGGCCGCGCCCACGCGGGTGAGCACGTCGGTGAGGAACGTGGAGTCCGCGCCCTGCTTGGAGCCGCTGCCGACCTCCTCGTTGTCAAACACGGCGAGCACGTTGATGTGGCCCACGGCCTTGCTGGAAAGGAATGCCGCGGCAGAGGTGTAGGCGCACTCGAGGTCGTCGATGCGCGGGCAGGAGAAGAACTCGCTTTGGGCGCCCCAGACGCTGCCCGGCGTGCGCGCGTAGAGGAAGAGATCCTGGGCGACGATGGCGTCCTCGCTGACGCCTGCTGCTTTGGCGATCTCGGCCCTGAGCCTGCCCTTGCTGCCTGCGCCGCCGTAGAGCGGGAGCAGATCGGCCTGGGCGTTTTACTTGTAGCCGTCGTTCACCTCGCGGATGGACTGGATGGTCATGTTGGGGATGAGCACCGCGTCGCGGCCAAGGTCCACCAGCCTGGTGGTCAGGGCGCTGCCCTCGCGCACGAGCACACGGCCGGCGATGGAGAGCGGACGGTCAAACCAGGTGGACATGATCATGCCGCCGTAGCGCTCCACGTTCAGGCGCAGATAGCCGCCTGCGGTCTCGTCCTCGCAGAGGTGCTTGAGCTTGAAGGTCGGGGAATCGCTGTGGGAGGAGACGATCTGGAAGTGCGCAAAGCCGGTCTCCGGTACCGCGAAGGCGATGACGCTGGAGAGGTTGCGCGTCACATAGTACTTGCCGCCGGGCACGATGTGCCAGGGCCGGGTCTCACAAAGCGGCGTGAAGCCATTGGCGTCAAGCGCCGTGCACAGCGTCTTCACCGCGTGGAAGGCGCTCGGGGATTTCTTGATGAAGTCGAGAAAGAGCTGAACATGATCGGACATGGGAAACCCTCCTGACAGACAGTATTTGATGAAGATGATTATACATGTTCGGGGGCGGATATGTCAAACGCACCGCGCTGGGCGGTGCGTTTCAGGCGTGATGCGTTTTTTGAATTACAGCAGCCCGGAGAAGAAGATCACCAGGATCAGCAGCGGCAGAATGAACTGGAAGAACGGCTTGAGCTTCGGGGAGAGCTTGAGCCCTTCGCCCGTGTTGGCCTCGGCGAGGTAGCTGTCAAAGCCCCATCCCCATTTGGTGGTGCAGAAGAGCAGATAGACCAGTGAGCCCAGCGGCAGCAGCAGGTTGCTCACCAGGAAGTCCTCGGTGTCCAGCACGTCGCGTCCGCCGATCAGATGGAGATCGGACAGCACGTTGTAGCCCAGCAGGCACGGCATGGACGCCAGCAGGATGAAGACGCAATTGACGATGACGGCCTTTCTGCGGCTGAAGCCGAACATGTCGATGCAGTTGGAGATCAGGTTTTCAAACACGGAGATGACCGTGGTGAAGCTGGCGAAGGTCATGAACAGGAAGAACAGTGTGCCCCAGAAGCGGCCGCCGCGCATGACGGCAAAGACGTTGGGCAGGGTGATGAAGATCAGCGACGGGCCGGCGTCCGGCTGCACGCCGAAGGAGAAGCTGGCCGGGAAGATGATCATGCCGCTCACCAGCGCCACGAAGGTATCCAGCAGGCAGATGCGCACGGCCTCGCCGCCCAGCGTGTTCTGGCGGGTCATGTAGGAGCCGAAGATCTCCATCGCGGCGATGCCAAGGCTCAGCGTGAAGAATGCCTGGTTCATCGCGGCGGTGAAGACCGAGAAGAGGCCCTGCGATTTCGCGCGGCTGAGGCTGGGCAGCAGGTAGAACCTGAGCCCCTCGCCCGCGCCGGGGAGCAGGCAGCTGTTGACCGCCAGCACGATGATGAGCAGCAGCAGCGCGGTCATCATGAACTTGGAGATGCGCTCCAGGCCCTTCTGCAGGCCGAAGCTGACGACGGTGAAGCCCAGGATGACGACCAGCGCCATGAAGAGGGTCATCTCCGCGGGGCTTTGCAGCATCTGGCCGAACACGCCGCTGATGTCGGCAGAATCCAGCCCGGAGAAGGCGCCGGTCAGGAACTTGACAAAGTAGTTGAGCATCCAGCCGGCGACGGTGGTGTAGTACATCATCAGCAGGCAGCAGCCGGCCACGCAGAACCAGCCGTGGATGTGCCACTTGCTGCCCGGCTTTTCCAGCGCCTGATAGCCCTGCACGGCGCCCTTGCGGCTGGCGCGGCCCACGGCCAGCTCCATCGTCAGAACCGGCACGCCCATCACCAGCAGGAAGACCAGATAGAACAGGACGAACAGACCGCCGCCGTTCTGCCCGGCGACGTAGGGGAAGCGCCAGACATTGCCGATGCCGATCGCGCAGCCGGCGCTCACCAGCAGAAAACCGAGGCGGGATTGAAAGCGCTCGCGTTTCATGAAAAGACTCCTTTTTGGGTCATTGGATGAGAAATAGTATACCTGCAAAACTTTAGCAGAATCAAGAGAAAAAGTCAATTGTTTTGGCCGAAAAACCGAGGGATACAATCCCTTCTGCGGCGATCATCCGGATGGCTGCGCGGCCAGTTTTCTTGCCGTTGCCGAATTGGCAGATATGGCTTATAATGGTAACAGCATCGACAGGGAGGAAGAATTATGGACAAGCTGCTTTTCGGCGCTGCCTATTACGACGAGTACATGCCCCATGAACGGCTTGACAGGGACGTGGAGATGATGAAGCGCGCGGGCGTGAACGTGGTGCGCATCGCGGAATCCACGTGGAGCACCTGCGAGCCGCAGCCGGGCGTGTTCGACTTTTCACATGTCGAGCGGGTCATGGACGCGATGGAGGCGGCGGGCATCGGCGTGATCATCGGCACGCCGACGTACGCGGTGCCGGCCTGGATGGTGAAGCTCCATCCCGACGTGCTGGCGGAGACAAAGCAGGGGCCGCAGCGCTACGGCCCGCGCCAGATTATGGACATCAGCCATCCTGCGTACCGCTTCTATGCCGAGCGCGTCATCCGCGAACTGATGAAGCGCACGGCGCACAGAAAATGCGTCATCGGCTTTCAGCTGGACAACGAGACCAAGCACTACGGCACGGCGGGTCCCGCCGTGCAGGCGGAGTTCGTCAAGCACCTGCGCCGGGTATTTTCTGACGATCTGGACGCCATGAACCGCGCCTTCGGCCTGGATTACTGGAGCAACCGCGTGGACGCCTGGGAGGACTTCCCGGACGTGCGAAACACCATCAACGGCAGCCTGGGCGCGGAGTTTGAAAAGTTTCAGCGCGGGCTGGTGACGGAGTTTCTCCACTGGCAGGCGGGCATCGTTGGGGAATACAAGCGCGACGACCAGTTCGTCACGCACAACCTGGATTACGCGTGGCGCGGCCATTCCTACGGCGTGCAGCCGGACGCCAACCACTTCCATCTGGCGCGCTGCCTGACGGTCCCCGGCGTGGACATCTATCATCCGGGCCAGGACGAGCTCACCGGCGCGGAGATCGCCTTTGGCGGCGACATGTCCCGCTCGCTTTGCGGCGGCAATTACCTGCTGCTGGAGACGCAGGCGCAGGGCTTCCCCAACTGGACGCCGTATCCCGGCCAGCTGCGATTGCAGGCGTACAGCCACATCGCCAGCGGCGCCGGCAGCGTGATGTACTGGCACTGGCACTCCATCCACAACGCCTGCGAGACCTACTGGAAGGGCGTGCTCAGCCACGACTTCGCGGAGAACGCGGTCTACCGCGAGGCCTGCACGATCGGCGAGGAGTTTGCGCGCCTTGGCAGCCATCTGGTCAACCTGAAAAAGAAGAACGACGTGGCGATTCTGGTGAGCAATGAATCGCTGACGGCGCTCAAGTGGTTCCCCATCCGCGCGACGGCGGCGGGCAGCGGCGACCTTGATTACAACGACGTGGTGCGCTGGCTCTACGACGCGCTCTACCGGATGAACGTGGAATGCGACTTCGTCTGGCCGGAGAGCGAAGACCTTTCGCGCTACAAGGTTATCGTCGTCCCGGCGTTCTACAGCGCGCCGGACGCGCTGCTTGAGCGGCTTGTGCGCTTCTGCGAGCAGGGCGGCACGCTGATTGCGACATTCAAGTCCGGCTTTGCCAATGAATTTGTCAAGGTGAGCGACGAGGTGCAGCCGCACATCCTGCGCTCTTGCATGGGCGTGCGCTATCATCAGTTCACGCTGCCCAAGAACGTGACGCTTCGGGGCGAGGCCGTGGGCGGCGCGGAGGACCGGGCGGCGAAGGGCTTCATGGAGCTGCTCATCCCCGAGGGCGCGCAGGTGCTGGCGGGCTACGAGCATCCCGCGTGGGGGCAGTACGCCGCCATCACGAGGAACCGCTTCGGTCAGGGCACGGCCATCTATCTGGGCTGCATGACGGGCGAGGCGGTGCTCGGGAATGTCCTGCGCGGCGCGCTGGCGGAGGCCGGCGTCCGTCTGCCGGAGCAGCGGTTCCCGGTGATCGTGCGCAGCGGCGTCAATGATCTCGGCAGGCGCGTGACGTTCTGCTTCAATTACAGCGCGGACGCGCAGCAGATGCGCGCGCTGATGACAGGCAGGAATCTGCTGGACGGCGCGGCGGTCGCGCAGGGCGATACGCTCGCGCTGGCACCGTGGGGATTTACCGTCATCGAGGAAGCATAAGGGAGGAACGATATATGGAAAAGCTGACTGTTCTGGGCACGGGCTACGCCCTGGCGACCCGCTGCTACAATACCTGTTTCGCGATCACGAACGACTGCGGCACGCTGCTGGTGGACGCCGGCGGCGGCAACGGCATCCTGCGCCAGATGGAGGACGCGGGGCTGGGCTTTGAGACGGTGCACGACCTGTTCATCACGCACGCGCATCCGGATCACCTCAATGGCGTGGTGTGGGTGCTGCGCAAGATCATGACGATGATGAACGCGGGCAAGTATGAGGGCGAGCTGCACATCTACTGCCACGAGACGGTGCGCCGCGGCCTTGAGGTCATCGGCGAACTGATGCTGCAGAAGAAGATGCTCAAACATATCGGTACGCGCATCTTCTATCATGACATTCACGACGGCATGACGGCCAGGCTCTGCGGCTACGACGTGACGTTCTTTGACATCGGCAGCACGAAGCTGCTGCAGTTCGGCTTCACCACCACGCTGCGCAGCGGCAGGAAGCTCACCTGCCTGGGCGACGAGCCGTACAATCCGATCTGCGCGCGCTATGTCGAGGGAAGCGACTGGCTGCTGTGTGAGGCGTTCTGTCTGCTCTCCCAGGCGGACGTCTTCAAGCCCTACGAAAAGCACCACTCCACCGTGGCCGACGCGGCGAAGCTGGCCGCAGAGCTTTCCATTCCGCATCTGGTGCTCTGGCACACGGAGGACAAAAACTACATGAGCCGCAAGGCGCTCTACACCGCCGAGGCGCGGGAAACCTACACGGGCGACCTGTATGTGCCCGACGACCTGGAGGTCATCGAGCTGTAATGGACATCATTTCATGCCTGGCGCAGGAGTTTGACATCAGAGAGGATATCGCGCAGCGCGTCGCAGCGCTGCTGGACGAGGGCAACACCGTGCCGTTCATCGCGCGCTACCGCAAGGAGCAGACCGGCGCGATGGATGACCAGAAGCTGCGCGAGCTGAGCGAGCGCCTTGACTACCTGAGAAGCCTTGACAAGCGCCGCGAGCAGATCGAGAGCGCGATTGACGAGCAGGGCAGGCTGACGGACGAGCTGCGCGCGCAGCTAGCCGGAGCGCAGACGCTGGCGAGCCTGGAGGACATCTACCGCCCCTTTAAGCCCAAGCGCCGCACGCGCGCGATGATCGCCCGGGAGAAGGGCGTGGAGCCGCTGGCCAAGGCGATCCTTGCGCAGCGGCGGGGCGACGACCCGATGAAGCTGGCGGCGGCCTATATCGACGAGGAAAAGGGCGTGCCGGATGCGCAGACGGCCATTGCGCTTGCGCAGGACATCCTCGCCGAGGAGATCAGCGACGACGCGGCCATCCGCGCCAATCTGCGCGCGCTGGTCAGGCGCAGCGGCATGCTGCGCAGCGTGCAGGCGAAGGAGGGCGAGAACGTCTACGCGCAGTACGCGGACTACCGCGAACCGCTGATGCGCGCGGCGGATCACCGCATTCTGGCGCTCAACCGCGGCGAGCGCGAGGAATGGCTGAAGGTGACGATCGAGGTGGACGACGCGCTGGCGCACCAGACGATCTGCCGCGCGGTGATCAACCCGCCCAGCGCCTGCTGCGAGATCGTGCGCGAGGCGGCGAAGGACGCGTGGAGCCGGCTGATCGAGCCGTCGCTGGAACGCGAAATCCGCAATGAGCTGACCGACCGCGCCAACGAGGGCGCGACGCGCGTCTTTGCCCAGAACGTGGGGCAGCTGCTCATGCAGCCGCCCATCCGCGGCAAGGTGACGCTGGGCGTGGACCCGGGCTTCCGTACGGGCTGCAAGCTGGCCGTTGTGGACGAGACGGGCAGGGTGCTGGAGACCGGCGTGGGCCATTTCACGCTCCCCGGTCAGGAGCGGCAGAAGGCCGCTGCCAAGCAGCTGATCCTTTCTATGGTGCGCAGGCACCATGTGACGGCGATTGCCATCGGCAATGGAACGGCCTCGCGCGAGAGCGAGCAGTTCATCGCGTCGCTGCTGCCCGAGCTGCCGGGGGTGAAGTACATGATCGTCAGCGAGGCGGGCGCGAGCGTCTACTCGGCCAGCAAGCTGGCGGCGGAGGAATTCCCGGAGTACGACGTGTCCCTGCGCAGCGCGGTGTCCATCGCCCGGCGCATGCAGGACCCGCTCTCCGAGCTGGTGAAGATCGATCCCAAGGCGATCGGCGTGGGCCAGTACCAGCACGACCTCAAGCAGGCGGAGCTGGAGGCGGCGCTTGACGGCGTGGTGGAGAGCTGCGTCTCCAGCGTCGGCGTGGACGTGGAGACAGCGTCCGTGCAGCTGCTCACGCATGTGGCGGGCATCGGCAAGGCGCTGGCGGCCAACATCGTGGCCTATCGCGAGGAGAACGGCATCACCTCGCGCGCACAGCTCAAGAAGGTGCCCAAGCTCGGGCCAAAGGCGTTTGAGCAGTGCGCGGGCTTCCTGCGCGTGCGCGGCAGCAACCCGCTGGATGCGACGGCGGTGCACCCGGAGAGCTACCCGGCGGCCAAGGCGCTGCTGGCGCGCCTTGGCTACGACGTGAAGGACATCCGCCGGGGCGGCATCGCGGGCGTCAGCGCGCGCGTGCAGGAGATCGGCGCCGGAAAGCTGGCGCAGGAGCTGGGCGTGGGCGAAATGACGCTGCTGGACATTGCCTCGGAGCTGGAAAAGCCGGGCCGCGACCCGCGCGACGAGCTGCCCCCGCCGGTGCTGCGCACGGACGTGCTGTCCATGGAGGACCTTGTGCCCGGCATGGAGCTGACCGGCACGGTGCGCAATGTGATCGACTTCGGCGCGTTCGTGGACATCGGCGTGCATCAGGACGGCCTGGTGCACATCTCGCGCATGTCCGAGAAGTTCATCAAACACCCGAGCGAGGCGGTCGCCGTGGGCGACGTGGTCAAGGTCTGGGTGG
Source organism: uncultured Clostridia bacterium (assembly GCA_945948915.1). GTDB lineage: Bacteria > Bacillota > Clostridia > Christensenellales > Aristaeellaceae > Ventricola. The sequence continues at coordinate 20,057 of CAMFCQ010000032.1, forward strand.
TCGATGTGGACCAGAAAAAGAAGCGCATCGCGCTGACGATGGTGAAGGGAAGAATGTGACGTGCACACAAGGAAGGCGGCATCGGAGAGGATGCGCGCCTGTGTGCCGCATGAAAAGTGAATATGAAAAGAGGAGCTGTCCCGATTGTGGGGCAGCTCCTCCTGCGTCATTTACTTTTCTTCGGGCGCGATGCCGTGCTGTACCATGTGCAGCTTGATGGCCTCGAACGTCTCGTCGCTCAGATCGTGCTCGATCTTGCAGGCGTCATGCAGCGCGGTTTCGCGGCTCACGCCCAGCGTCATCAGCAGCTTCGTGAGCACCTGGTGGCGCTCATAGATGCGGCTGGCAATCCGCAGACCCTCCTCGGTCAGGAAGATGTGGTTCTCCTGGTTGACGGTGACCAGGCCGTGCTCACGCATTTGGCGCAGGACGATGGAGACCGTCGGCCGGGAGTAGGACAGGTACGAGCAGATGTCGATCGCATGCACCTCGTTTTGCTGCTGGGAGAGGATGTAGATGGTTTCCAGATAGTTTTCAATGGCTTCGGATACGGCCATGGGATCGCCTCCTGTCTGCCGTGCGCGCGGGCGCGAACGGTGCTACTCTGTTAGTTTATCATAATCTGAACCGCCAAACAACCGTCTCAGCGAAAATTTGGCATTTCCCTGATTGCCGGCGTCCGTGCGGGAGAACCGCGGCGCGGCGGGGGACATAGGGTAGTGCGAGGTGGTACGATGAGGTCTTTTGTTTGGGCCGCATGCGGCACGGGCTTTACGTTTGCGATGACCGCGCTGGGCGCAGCGCTGGTTTTCTTCTTTACATCGCGCACCGGCGAGCGGATGAACAGGCTGTGCCTGGGCTTTGCCGGCGGCGTGATGAGCGCGGCCTCGGTGTTCAGCCTGATCCTGCCTGCGATGGAGCAGGCCCCGGGCGGCGCGGCGTGGCGGGTGGTGACGGCCGGCTTTGCCGCGGGCGCGGGGCTGATGATGGCGCTGGACGCGCTGCTGTGCCGGGCGCAGGGCGCGCGGCTTCGGGATGGGGAAAGCAAACGGCTGACGCTGCTGTTTTCGGCGGTGACGCTGCACAACATTCCCGAAGGCATGGCGGTCGGCCTGGCGTTTGCCGCCGCTGCCAGGGACGGCCTGGCGGGTCTGGCGGGCGCGTGCGCCCTGGCGCTGGGCATCGGCATTCAGAACTTCCCGGAGGGTGCGGCGATCAGCCTGCCGCTGCGCCAGAGCGGCATGAGCAGGCGAAGGAGCTTTGCCTACGGCACGCTCTCCGGCGCGGTGGAGCCGCTCTTTGGCGTGGCGGCGGCCCTGACGGTCGGGCTGGTCGCGCCCGCCATGCCCTGGCTGATGACGTTTGCCGCGGGCGCGATGATGTGGGTGGTGATGGAGGAGATGCTGCCGCACGCGGCGGCCCGGCGCGACGGCGCGCTGGCGGCGATGCTCGGGTATATGGTGATGATGGCGCTGGACGTGGCACTGGGCTGACGCGGCAATTCGATGCGCACGGCTTGCTTTTTCCCCCGCAAGCGGGTATAATGAAACAGCATGAAACATCGTGCGGACAGGAGGCAGTCAAATGACCCCGGAACAGATGGAAGAGCGCGACGTCGTGGAGTTCGTCGATGACGAAGGCAATACGCTGCTGCTTGAGGTGATGGACTATTTCTTCTACAACGGCGAGGAGTTTGCCGCGCTGTGCGACGCGAAGGAGGACGGCGAGGCGGCCGATGACGACGCGGTCTATATCATGAAGATCAACAGCTTCACCGACGAGAACGGCGAGGAAATGGAAGAGTTCGTTCCGCCGGAAGAGGAACTGATGGAGAAGCTCATCTCCGTCGTGCGCACCCGCTTCGGCGAGGAAGACGACGAGGACGACGAAGAGGAATAAGCGCTGACAACGGATGGTTTGGCGGGGCGGAAGGTGTTCCGTCCCGCTGTTTTTATCTCCAACCTGCTTAAAACAGCGCGAAGCAAGATGGGGTTTGGGGATGAAATCCCCAAGCGGGTTTCAGGGCGGCAGCCCTGACGTATCCATCGATTTGTAGCTGCGGAAAGGAACGGCATGAACGACCTGCTGAAACTGAAAATCGAGCGGCTGCCCACCTGCCCGGGCTGCTACCTGATGAAGAGCGAGGGCAGGATCATCTATGTCGGCAAGGCGGTGAACCTCAAAAACCGCGTCAGCCAGTATTTCCATAAGAACCGCGATCACACGGTCAAGGTGCGCGCGATGGTCTCGCGCATCGACGACTTTGACATTGTGCTGTGCGATACGAACCTCGAGGCGCTGATTCTGGAGTGCAACCTCATCAAGCTGCATAAGCCGCAGTACAACATCCTGCTCAAGGACGACAAGCACTACCCGTACCTGCGCATCGACGTGACGCAGGACTATCCGCGCGTGGAGCTGGTGCGCCGAGTGGAGAAGGACAGGGCGCGCTACTTCGGCCCGTACATGGGCGCCACGAGCGTGCGCGAGGTGATGGATGTGCTGCGCGGCCTGTTCCCGCTGCGCACCTGCGCGATGGCGATCAAGCCCGGCATGAACCGTCGGCCCTGCCTGCATCATCAGCTGGGCGAATGCCTGGCTCCGTGCGCGGGCCTGACCACGCCTGAGGCTTATGGCGCGGTGGTGCAGGAGGTCATCGATTTCCTCAGCGGGAAGTCCGACGCGGTCATGGCGCGCCTTGAGGCGCAGATGACGGAGGCGGCCAGGGCCATGCGCTTTGAGCAGGCGGCGCAGCTCCGCGACCGGATGCGCGACGCGCAGAGCCTGATGGAGCGGCAGAAGGCGATCAACGTGCGCGGCGGCGATCAGGATATCCTCGCCTGCTGCACGGACGACATCGACGCGATGGTGGAGATCGTCTTCGTGCGCGGCGGACGCATGATCGGCGCGGAGAACTACGCGCTCGAGGGTGCGGGTGACCAGAGCTGCGCGCAGATCCTCTCGCAGTTCATCCTGCAGTTCTACGACGACGGCCGGCAGCCCGCCAGCGAGCTGCTGTGCATGGAGCTGCCCGAGCAGGAGGAAGACATTGCGGATGTGCTCACGCAGCGCAAGGGCGCGAAGGTTGTGCTGCATGAGCCGCAGCGCGGCACCAAGCACAAGCTGATCGAGCTGGCGCTGAAAAACGCCAGCGATGCGCTGTCAAAGCGCAACGCGCATCTGGCCCGCCAGCAGGAGCGCACCACCGGCGCCTGCGCGGCGCTCGCGCAGGCCGTGGGCATGGCAACCGTGCCGCGGCGTATCGAGGGCTATGACATCTCCAACACGCAGGGTGAGCAGTCCGTGGCCAGCATGGTGGTGGCCATTGACGGCGCGGCGGCGAGGAAGGAATACCGCATCTTCAAAATCAAGACCGTCGAGGGCGCGAACGACTTCGCCTCCATGAACGAGGTGCTCACGCGCAGGCTGACGCGCGCCGCGCAGGAGCGCGAGGCGCTCGTGAAGCAGGGCAGGCTGAACCCGGACGGTACGCTGCCCGAGGGCGCGCCGCCGCTGTCCGGCTTTGCCGATCTGCCGGATCTGATCCTCATCGACGGCGGCCCGCAGCAGCTGCGCTTCGCGCGCGAGGCGATGCACAAGGCGGGCTACGACATCCCGATGTTCGGCCTGGCCAAGCGGCTGGAGGAGATCTTCCTGCCGAATCAGGAGGAAAGCATCCTGCTGGACCGCAAGAGCCCGGCGCTGCACCTCATCCAGCGTATCCGCGACGAGGCGCACCGCTTCGGCATCACGCACCACCGCAGCCTGCGGCAGAAGGCGAGCATCCACTCGTCGCTGGAGGACATCCCCGGCATCGGCAAGACGCGCAGGCGCGCGCTGCTGACGCACTTCAAGTCCGTGAAGCGGATCGCGGAAGCGAGCGTCGAAGAGCTGTGCGAGGTCGAGGGCATCGGCCCCGCGCAGGCGAAGGTGATCTACGAGCACTATCACAAGGAGAGCGGCGAAGATGGACAGGCTTGAGGCGTTTGAGCGCATGCTGGCCGATCTGCAGGCGCGTCTGGCGGATACGCAGGAGAAGATGCAGGCGCTCAAGGCGCAGGGACGCGAGAAATCGGCAACCTATCGCCAGCTGATGGGCGACAAAATGCAGATCAAGGTGATACTGGAGATATATCGGGTGTATGGGCTGCTCTGAACACAAAGGACTGCGGCCGTCTGAAAACGGCAGCAGGGCAGCAATCCCGAGCGCTGCACCGTCGTGCATGGAAAAGGGAGGGCAAAGGGACGTGATGAAGATACTGAAAAGCGCGCTGCTTATGCTGCTGGCGGCGCTGTGCTTTGGCTGCGCCTGCGCCGCCGCAGAGACGGAGACGGCCCCGGCCGTCATCCAGCCGGAGCCGATCCTGCTGCGCATGGATCAGCTTGCCGGCAAGACCGTGCTCGTTTCTGTCGGAGAATACGATGACGCAGAGCATCTGCTGACGCTGACTGTCCTTGAAAAGCTTCGCTTTGCGGCGGAGGCGGTGGAAGGCCTGCAGCCCGGCGACGTGCTGAACCTTGACGGCGAGCTGCTCGCGGTCCAGGATGTTGAACCCATGACGTACCTGCTCCTCCTGGATGACGGCGGCGGCGTAGATGAAGCCTCCATCTGGCTGAAGAAGGGTGAAGACAGCGACTACGCGGCGGGGCAGTACAGCGATTTCATCTGGCGGCAGGTGGGCAGCGCGTCCTTTTCCGTCGCGCAGGACGCGGAGTTTCTGGACGGCATCAATCCGGAAGACGGCGACATGCTGGAAAGCCCCACAAGGCACAGCATGGAGGCGTTTCTGCGCATCAAAAGCGAGGAAGAGACGCGCGGGTATCCGGGCTTTGCCTGCCACAATGTGAGGGCGACGTTCAATGCGGAGGGCGAAATCGCAAGCCTTGAACGGTTCTATGTCCCGTGGCAGTAACGGTCGGAAGAAAGCGCACATGAAGGAGGAAGCGTATGCTTGCCAGCGTACACAGCATGGGCCTTGCGGGCATCGAGGGATACCGCGTGACGGTCGAGGCGTTCAGCGCGGACGGGCTGCCGATGTTTGAGGTCGTCGGCCTGCCGGACGCGGCCGTAAAGGAAAGCCGGGAGCGCGTGCGCGCGGCGATGGCCTCCTGCGGCCTTTCATTCCCGGTCGCGCGGCTGACGGTCAACCTGGCTCCGGCGGATATCAGGAAGGAGGGCCCCGCCTACGACCTGCCCATCGCGCTGGCGATTCTGGCGGCATGCGGCGTGCTCGACGCCAAGTCGCTTGCGGAGGTGGCCGCTGTGGGCGAGCTCTCGCTGACGGGCGGCGTGGTCGGTGTGCGCGGCGCGCTCTCCATGGCCATCGCTGCGCGGAGCTGCGGCATCAGGCGGCTGCTTTTGCCCGCGGACAACGCGAAGGAAGCCGCCTGTGTGGAGGGCGTGGAGATCCTGCCGGTTGTGCATCTGCAGGAGGCCATCGACTGCCTGCGCGGAACGCGGCATATTGAGCCGGAAAAAACCGTACCCTACGCGCAGATGATGCGCACGCACCGTACGACGAATGACTTTGCCGACGTGCGCGGCCAGAAGAGCGCCAAGCGCGCGCTGGAAATCGCCGCAGCGGGCGGGCACAATGTGCTGATGATCGGCCCGCCGGGCAGCGGCAAGACGATGATGGCGCGCTGTCTGCCGGGCATTCTGCCGGACATGACGCTCGAGGAGGCGCTGGAGGTGACGCGCATCCACAGCGCGGCGGGCACGCTGCGCGCCGGCGAGGGCCTGATGCTCGAGCGCCCGTTCCGCGCGCCGCACCACACGATCAGCTCCGTGGCGCTGGTGGGCGGCGGCAGCAAGGCGAGGCCGGGCGAGATCAGCCTGGCGCACGGCGGCGTGCTGTTTCTCGATGAACTGCCGGAGTATCAGCGCGCGGCGCTGGAGGCAATGCGCCAGCCGCTGGAGGACGGCTTCGTCAGCGTCGTGCGCGTGAGCGCGCAGGCGAAGTATCCCGCCCGGGCGATGCTCATCGCCGCGATGAACCCGTGCCCCTGCGGCCACTACGGCTCCAAGACGCAGGAGTGCCGCTGCAAGCCGCACGAGATCGAGCGGTATCTCTCGCGCATCTCCGGGCCGCTGCTGGATCGCATCGACATGCAGCTGGAGGTGTCCGCGCTGCCGGTCAGCGAGATCACGGCAGGCGCGAAGGAGGAGCCTTCGAGCGTCATCCGTGCGCGCGTGCAGGCGGCCAGGGCGCGCCAGCAGGCCAGAGCGGTTCAGACGCATGTGGCCTGCAACGCGGAGCTGTCTGCGCGGCAGGTGAGCGAGGTCTGCGCGCTTGATGAAGGATGCCGGACGCTGCTGGAGCGGGCGTGCGAGAAGTACCATCTCTCCATGCGCGCGGTGAGCCGCATACAGAAGGTGGCGCGGACGATTGCCGATCTGGCGGGCGAGGAGCGGATTGGACGGGTGCATCTGCTGGAGGCGCTGGCGTACCGGAATCTGGACAAGGATTACTGGAGAAGATAAGGACGGCACATTTGCCAAATCCAGCGTCCTGTGGTAAGATAGGAAAAACTTCCGGGGCACGCCCCGACGAAACGGAGATAGGCGACATGATTCAAAAGCGAGAGATGCTCTTTACGCCCGCAGATGAGATGCGGACGCTGCATATCTACCTGCCGGACGACTATGAGACCAGCGGCGAGCGCTATCCGGTGATGTACTTCTTTGACGGCCACAACCTGTTCTTCGATGCGGATGCGACCTACGGCAAGAGCTGGGGCCTCAAGGATTTTCTGGATCAGTGGGGCAAGAAGCTGATCATCGTGGGCGTGACCTGCTCGATGACCAACCGCCTGGTCGAGTACTGTCCGTATCACTTCACGAAGGGATTCCTCGGCGAGATCAGGGGCACGGGCGATGCGACGATCCGCTGGATGCTTGAAGAACTCAAGCCCGTCATCGACCGGGATTACCGCACGATCCCGTTTCGCGAGTGCACGGCCATCGGCGGCTCGAGCATGGGCGGCCTGATGAGCCTGTACGCGGTCATCCGCTACAACACCTGGTTCTCCAAGGCGGCGTGCCTGTCGAGCACCACCCAGCCGTGCATGGAGGACTTCCGCGCGGAGATTGCGAATGCGCCGATGTCGCCCGACACCCGCGTGTACCTCTCCTGGGGCACGGAGGAGGGCGGCGGCTCCAAGCTCTATCCGCGCCAGGACACCAACGACACCATGGCCGCGCGCAACGGCGAGCTGGCCGCGCGCATGGCGGAAAAGGGCGTGACCACGCGCATCTACGGTCAGCCCGGAGGGCGTCACTGCGAGGCGGATTGGGAGAAGCAGGTGCCCATGTTCATGAACTTCCTGTGGTGCGACGGTTGATTCTACATAGTTTCCCGGCCTTTGGACATACTCTCTGGACAGAAGGAGAGGATGTGTCATGAAAAGGGCCGGGCTTTTTCTGCTGATTCTGTGGTTGGCGCTGACGCTGCCGGGCTGCGCGGCGCGCGGCGTGAAGGATGCGCCTGCGCTGCCCAAGCCGCAGAATACGACTGCGGCGCAGGCCAAGGCGTCGCCGGGCAGGGCGGCGGCTGATCTGGTGCCCGAACGGCTCGAACGAAACGGCGAGGGCGTACCGGTTCTGCGCGTGTATGACGTAAAAAACGAGAAGCTGGAAAAACTTTCTGTGGAGGACTATCTGCCGGCTGTGCTCGCGGGCGAGATGGCGGGTGACTGGCCGATGGAGGCGCTCAAGGCGCAGGCGATCCTTGCGCGGACATTCGTCCTGCAGTTTGTGGCGGAGAAGAAGTCGCGCTATGAGGGCGCGGACATCTCCACGGACATCGAGGAGGCGCAGGCCTACGATGCGGCGGGCGTGAATGAGCGGATCCGTCAGGCGGTTGCCGAGACACGCGGTCTGGTGCTCAACGCCGGCGGCGAGCTGCCCTACGCTTGGTTCCATGCCCACTCCGGCGGGCTGACGGCGCGTGCCAAGGAGGGCCTGGATTATGAGAAGGACGAACCGGGCTATACGCAGTGTGTCAAAGGCATGGAAAACGATGAGGCGCCGCCCGAGGCTGCCCACTGGGAGGCGGCGTTTACGGCGGATGAGGTCATCGCGGCGATGAAGGACGTGGGCGCGCCGATCACCGAGGTGACGGGCGTCTCCATCGGAGAGCGCGGCGAGAGCGGACGCGCGCAGACGCTGATCGTCTCCGGCCGCGAGGTCTCCGCGCCCGCGCTGCGCATCGCGCTGGGCTCCACCAAAATGCGCTCCTGCCTGCTGGAGAGCCTGCGCGTCGAGGACGGACAGGTGAAGATGAAGGGCCGTGGCTACGGTCACGGCGTAGGCATGAGCCAGTGGGGCGCGTATGCGATGGCTAAGGCGGGCAGGACGGCGGAGGAAATCGTGACGCATTATTTCAAAGGTGTGACGCTTGATCAGGCGTGGGAATAATCTGCGGAAAATGCGCGGTGATCAGCCGCGCAATCTTTTTTGCGGGATTCCCATTTCCCCTCTTGATTTTTTCTCGGAATGTGGTATAATATCCTTCGCTTGAGTAAGCACAAAAGCATATGGGGCATTAGCACAGTTGGTAGAACGAAGTTCTCCGAGGTACGCCCCACACTCA
>CAMFCQ010000033.1 GCA_945948915.1 uncultured Clostridia bacterium
GGCCGAGGTCGCTGCCGCCGATGCCGATCTGCACGACGGTGGTGAACTTCTCGCCGGCGGCGTTCGTGATCTCGCCGGCGTGCACCTTGCGGGCCATCTCCGTGATTTTGGTCTGCTGCTCGACGTAGAAGGCGCGCTTGTCCACGCCGTCGGCAACCACCGCATCGCCCAGCTGGCCGCGGCACATGTGGTGCAGCACGCGGCGCTTTTCGCCGGTGTTGATCACCGCGCCATTGTACAGCTCGGCGAACTTCTCGGTCAGCTGCGCCTCCTTGGCAAACTGCGCGAGGACGGACACGATGGCGTCATCGACCGGACGCGCGCCGAAGTTGAAATCAAGTCCCGCGCCCATCGGCACGCTGTAGCTGCGCACGCGCTGCGCGCCGCTTTCGCCGGACATCGCGCTGACGAGATCGACCTTCTTGGCGTCTGCGAGCGCCTGATAAGAGGCCAGCGTATCCATATTCTTCCAAGCAACCATGGTAATAAACCTCCTCATTTTTTGCGAATGGGAATCATGAGTATGCGTATACGCAAAAATTATACTAGCAATTCGTCGTAAATTCAAGGAGAACCGCTGCATTTGGAAAAGAAAGTCCATCTCTTGCATGCGGCGGAAAAAGCGGGTATACTGTCCAGAGAATATCCGCGGGAGAGAAACCTGATGAAGAACATGCGCGCCGGGGCGCTCAAAGCGCTCTTTGATTCGGAAGAATTTGAGAATGAATTTCACTGCGATGCGCCGCTGGGCGCCCTCGTATCGCCGGAGGGCACGCGCTTTGCGCTCTGGGCCCCGACGGCGCAGCGCGTCGTGCTCTACCTGCATACAAGTGGGCACGAGGGCTGGGCCTACGCGGCGCACGAGCTTGCGCGCGGGGAACGCGGCCTGTGGACCTGGGAGACGCGCGAGAACCTTGACGGCGTGTACTATGGCTACGATGTGACGGTGGACGGCGTGACGCGGTTCATCGCCGATCCGTACGCAAAGGCCTGCGGCGTGAACGGCGTGCGCTCCATGGTGATCGACCTTGCGCGCACCAATCCGCCGGGCTGGGAAAGCGACCGCGCGCCCGCGAGGCAGAGCGAGGACATCATTGTTGAGATCCACGTGGGGGACTTTTCCTGCGATCCGCACAGCGGCGTGCCCGAAGCGTATCGGGGCAAGTACAAGGCGCTCACGCTTGAAGAGTCCACGCTGGACGGCAGGGGAAGACATCCGACCTGCGTGAATTATCTCAAGCGCCAGGGCTTTACGCATGTGGAGCTGATGCCGGTGCAGGACTTCGGCTCCGTGGACGAGGGCGGCCATCCGGAGGCGTTCAACTGGGGCTACGACCCGGTGAACCACAGCGTGCCGGAGGGCTCCTATTCGACCGACCCGTATCACGGCGAGGTGCGCATCCGCGAGCTTAAGGAGGCCGTGCAGGCCCTGCACAAAAACGGCCTGCGCGTCATCATGGACGTGGTCTACAACCACACCTATCGCCTGGAGGGGTCGTGCCTCTTCGGCGCCGTGCCGTGGTACTACTACCGGCAGCGTTCGGATGGCAGCGCGTCAAACGGCTCCGGCTGCGGCAGCGAGCTGGCCAGCGAGCGCAGCATGTGCGCGAGGGCTATCCTGGATTCCGTGCTCTACTGGGCGGAGGAATACCACATCGACGGCTTTCGCTTCGACCTGATGGGTCTGCTGGATACGGCGCTGATGAACCGCATCCGCAAGGAGCTGGACCGCCGCTATGGCGAGGGTGAAAAGCTGGTCTTCGGCGAGCCGTGGAGCGGGGGGCCAAGCGCCGAGCGCCCCGGCACGCAGCTGTGCCACAAGGGCCATATGGCCCTGCTGGACGCGCAGATCGGCGCCTTCTGCGATCAGACGCGCGACGCGGTCAAGGGCGGGCTGTATGATCCCCGCAGCCGGGGCTTTGCCAGCTTCGGCGATTTCAACGCGGCGTGGCTGGCCTGCTGCGTGCGCGGCTGGGCGGGGCAGGAGAACCCGCTGCACCCGTTTCTCGTGCCCTCGCAGACGGTCAGCTATCTGTCCTCGCACGACGACTGGACGCTGTGGGACAAGCTGGTCTATGCGCTGCACGGCGACCGGCGCTTTGCGCCTGGGCGCGAGGACGTTCTTCGCGCGAACAGGCTGGCGGCGGCGATTGCTTTCTTCTGTCAGGGTCGTCTGTTCATGCTCTCCGGTGAGGACTTCGGGCGCACCAAGCTGGGCATGCGCAACAGCTACAACGCTCCACTGCGCATCAACCGGCTCGACTGGCGGCGAAGCGTCAAGTTCCGCGAGCTGGCGTCGTATTATCGCGGGCTCATCGCGCTGCGCAAACAGCTCCCGTGCCTGTGCGACAAAAGCGCGCAGGCGAGGCAGCGGCTGCTGGAGGTGACGGAGATCACGCCGCGCGCGGCGGCTGTGCTGCTTGACAACGGAGGCGGGGACAGCCCCTACGCGCGCATCCTGCTGGCGGCCAACACGGGCGGGGAAGCCTGCACGCTGTCGCTGCCGGAGGGCCGCTGGGTCGTGCTGTGCGACGGGGAGAGCAGCTTCCTGTGGCAGAAGCCGAGGCCGACCGCGCGGGAGGAAGGGCTTGCGCCGGTCTCTATGACGGTTTTCGGCATGCTTTGACGGCGGGAAGTTCAAAAACCCCCTTGAAAAATGTCGGAAAATGTACTATATTGAATCGTAGAAAAGGCCGATGGCAGAAGGCCCATATTCAGAAGCGCCGCATGCGGCGTTTTTGAACGGGACGTTTGGAAACGTTTCCGAAACAAACGGGCTGTCCGTCGTCCGGGGATTCCGCCGCTGCGCGCGACAGGAGCGGCGACAAAGGAGATTTGCATATGAAACGTTCCGCTGGCGTTCTGCTTTCCGTGACCAGCCTGCCGTCCAAATACGGCATCGGCTGCTTCTCTCAGGCTGCGTATGACTTTGTGGACTGGCTGGCCAGAGCCGGCCAGACCTACTGGCAGATCCTGCCGCTGGGCGCGACCAGCTATGGCGCGTCGAGCGATTCGCCGTACCAGGCGTACTCCGCGTTCGCCGGCAACCCGTATTTCATCAGCCTCGAGGCGCTGGTGGAGGAGGGCGTGCTGACGCAGGAGGAGATTGACGCGGTCGACTTCGGCAGCAACCCCGCCGACGTGGACTACACCGCGCTGCACGAGCACCGCTTTAAGCTGCTGCGCAAGGCGTACGAGCGCAGCGATATCAGCCGCAACCCGGAGTATCAAAAATTCGTGAGCGAGAACCACTGGTGGCTGAATGACTACGCGCTGTTCATGGCCGTGCACGAGTTCTTCGGCGGCGTCATCTGGACCGAGTGGCCGCAGGACATCCGCCTGCGCTGGGGCTATTCGATGGACTACTATCGCCGCGAGCTGTACTTTGACATCGAGTTCCACATGTACATGCAGTTCCAGTTCAGCAGGCAGTGGAAGAAGCTCAAGGCGTATGCCAATCACCGGGGCATCCAGATCGTGGGCGATATCCCGATCTACGTTTCCCCGGACGGCGCAGACGTGTGGTCGCACCCGGAGCTGTTCCAGCTCGATGAGAACAACGTGCCCAAGGCGATTGCGGGCTGCCCGCCGGATGGCTTTGCCGCCGACGGCCAGGTCTGGGGCAATCCGCTCTATGACTGGGACTATCACCAGAGGACGAACTACTCCTGGTGGGTCACCCGCATGTGGCACAGCTTCCAGCTTTACGACGTGGTGCGCATCGATCATTTCCGCGGCTTTGACGAGTATTTCTCCATCCCCTACGGCGCGAAGACCGCGCACGACGGCCATTGGGAGAAGGGACCGGGCATCGCGCTGTTCAACCGCATCAAGGAGTGCCTGGGCGACAAGGCGGTTATCGCGGAGGATCTGGGCTACATGACCGACTCCGTGCGCAAGCTGGTCAAGGACACCGGCTACCCGAACATGAAGGTGCTGGAGTTTGCGTTCGATTCCCGCGATACCGGCGCGGCGAACGACTACCTGCCGCACAACTACCCGAAGAACTGCGTCGTCTACACCGGCACGCACGACAACGAGACGATCGTCGGCTGGTTCGCGGACATCAAGGAGGAGGAGCGCCGGATGGCGCGCGAGTACCTCTGCGATCCGTACACGCCGGCGGAGGAGATTCACCGCCCGTTCATCAGCGTGGCGATGATGAGCAGCGCCGACATGTGCATCATCCCGATTCAGGACTACATGGGCCTGGACAACAGCTGCCGCATGAATCAGCCGTCCACCGTCGGCAAGAACTGGCGCTGGCGCGTGCGCGCCGAGCAGATCACCGACGAGCTGGCGAAGGAGCTGGCCGCGCTGGCCAAGCGCTACGGCCGCATGAACTGGGACGCCGCCAAGCAGATCGAAGAGGAAGAAGAGGAAAAGAAGGCGCTCAAGGAGAAGCTCCGCGCCGAGATCAAGGCGGAGCTTGCCGCCGAGGCCAAGGCGGCTCAGGCATCTGAGTGACCCGCGCGGCGGCTTTGAGGGAAAGCATGGCGAAGACGATTGAAGTGGTGGCGGCGCTGATCTGGAAGGACGGCCGTTTCCTGGCCTGCCAGCGGCCGGAAAACAAGGCGCGCGCCCTCCTGTGGGAATTCGCCGGCGGGAAGGTGGAGCCGGGCGAGTGCGGCGAGCAGGCGCTCGTGCGCGAGTGCCGCGAGGAGCTGGGCGTGGAGATCCGCGTGCTGGGCGCGTTCATGGACGTGACGCACGAGTATCCCGACCTCACGGTGCACCTGACGCTGTATGAAAGCGAGATCGCCTCGGGCGAGGTGCAGCGGCTCGAGCACAACGACATCCGCTGGATCACGCCGGAGGAGATCGGCGATTATGATTTCTGCCCGGCGGATCAGGCGTTCTGCGCGGAGATCAAAAAGAGAATCAATCAGAAATAATCGATTGATATGCTCCCCATAGAGCAGACATCCGAAGCACCAGGAGCTTTGGGACTGCGCTATGGGGAGCTTTTGTATGAATCTGTCGAAGAAAGAGCGGGATTGGAGGGATGCTTTTCAACTGCGCTGATTTCACTTGGATGACAGGATTCGGAATGGACTAATATGCCATAAAATGATATAATAAAACAAATTGGATACATTTCGGGCATAAAGGTGAATGACAGAATCGACTATACAAGTGATGAGGGGAGCAGACATGATGATTTCAGAGCAGAAGTCAACTGAAGAGCGCGTGTTTTTATCGGTTGTTGTGCCGGTGTATAATGCAGAGAAAACCCTGCGTGGATGTATACAATCTGTTCTTGCGCAGACGTTTAAGGATTTCGAGCTGCTGTTGATTGACGACGGCTCACAGGATGCGTCTGCGGATATTTGCCGGCAGTATGCATCAAAGGACAGACGCGTCCGCTATATCTTCAGAGAAAACGGAGGCTCTCTGTCGGCGCGCGTATGTGGTGCTGAGCATGCGAGAGGAGAATATATCTGCTTTATTGATGCCGATGACTGCTGGTCAACCAGAGAGGCTTTCATGCGGCTGTATGAGAAGAGCAAAGCGTATTCAAGCGATGTCATTCAATTTGGCCACATGAAGAAATACAATCATTTGCATAGAACGGTTTCAACCGTCAGGACGCAGCAATATGCTTCCAGGGAGGAATTCCTGAAAAGGGATTATCCCCTGCTTTTGTGCAGCTCCTGGGATTCGTCAAGACTGACGACGAATGTATGGAACAAGCTCTATCGCCGCATGCTGTTTCAGAACCTCCCTGCTTCGGAAACGCTGGACAGGGTTTTCTGGGGCGAGGATCTGATTCTGAATATCCTGCTGCTCGAAGATTGTCATTCTGTATTGTTCATACCGGATGCCTTGTATATGTATCGTCAGCTCAGCGGCGGAACATCGCGGTTTTCCAGAACCGAAATGAAGGACCTGGATACGATCAAGCGGTATCAGCTGCAGCATCTTGAATCCTATGAGGGAGAGGATTCGGAACGCATCCGCTCTGTGCTGTTTTCAGAAATCGCCTGCTGGTTCGGCAGTTATGTAAAAAGGAGTCTGCATGAACAGGGGCGAGAGGCGACAAAGCGGATGATTGAGGAATCGCTCGAGTATACTACGTTTCAACAGGCGCGGGCATACTTTCGGCAGCATGATGTGGATTGGACGGCGATCAGGCTGCTTCAGGAAGGAGATGTCTGCGCGTATATGGCATATGCAGAGAAGGCGGAAAAGAGAAGCATGAAGGACGGCATCCGGGCGGTTCTCAAGGAAATCTATTATAGAATATAATGAAAATGAGCGGCAGACAGCCGCTCGTTTTATGTCGTATATCACTTTGGATGAACAGGGGCACTGTTGTGCAAGGCACCGGTCAGCTCCATTCCATTTCCTGAAGCTGCTGTGCGAGCCTCGCGGCGGATTTGGGTGCGGGCAGCCGGTTGTCAAACTCCAGATGCGCGGCTTTCCGGTAGAGCGCCTCGCGCGCGGCGAACAGCGTGCGCATGCGCTCCTCCTTGTCCCCGGCGAGGTTGGGCCGCGTGTCCTGACGCACGTCCGCGATCATGTCCTCAAGCGGCCGGTTGAGCCAGACGACCAGGCCATGCGCGCGCATGAGGGCGATGTTCTCCTCTCGCGTGACGATGCCGCCGCCCGTGGCGACGACGCAGGGCGGGGCCTCGCAGGCGCGGCGCAGCGCTGCCGTCTCGCAGACGCGGAAGCCCGCGTCGCCGGACGCGGCGAAGATTTCCGGAATCGTGCGGCCCTCGTGCACCGCAATCGCGTCGTCCAGATCGATGAACGCGGCATTCAGCAGCGCGGACAGCCGCCTGCCGATGGTGCTCTTGCCGCAGCCCATCATGCCGATGAGAAAGATGTGCTTGTTCATGGCTCACCCCTTTGCCGCGCGGTACGCGCCCAGCAGACGGCAGTTCTCGCAGTCCTTGGCGAGCGATTCCATCAGCACGCGCAGGTTGTTCTCGCTCACGTTGCCAGTCAGATCGACGTAGAAGCAGTATTCCCAGTTGTTGTTGTGCAGCGGCCGGGACTCGATGTGCGTCAGGTTCATGCCCATGGCGACGAAGCTGGAGAGCGCGCGCATGAGCGTGCCGCGCTCGTGGCGCAGGGAGAAGGTGATGGTCGCCTTGTCCGGCACGCCGATGGGCTCCGGGCTGCTGGACACCACGATGAAGCGCGTGTGGTTGCCGTCAAAGGAATGGATGTC
This sequence comes from uncultured Clostridia bacterium, assembly GCA_945948915.1. Taxonomy (GTDB): domain Bacteria; phylum Bacillota; class Clostridia; order Christensenellales; family Aristaeellaceae; genus Ventricola. The sequence continues at coordinate 7,181 of CAMFCQ010000033.1, forward strand.
CGGCGCGAGAATCGCCAGCCCGTAGTGCTTGGCGGCCAGGCGCGAGGCGATGGCGGCGTTCTGCCTGTCGCCCAGCTCTGCGACGTGCTTGGCGCTGATGGCGGTGTTGAAGTAGGGCGTGGTCTTCCAGTCCGGGTGCTGGCTGAGGAACACAGGGCACTGGGCAAAGCCCTGCTCGTGGCTGTACACGGCCTTAATGTCCTCAATTCTGGCGCCCGGCACGCCCAGCAGGCACTGCTCCACGCGCACCAGCTGTTCGCCGACGATGTGGCAGGAGTAGCGGCCCATCAGGTCGTACACCGTGTCGATGGAGCCGGAGGAGGAGTTTTCTACCGGGAGCACGCCGTATTTGACGCTGCCCTCCGACACGGCGGCGAAGATTTCCTCGAACGTCTTGAAGCACACGCGGTCGCTGTCCTCGCCGAAGAAGCCGACGACGGCGCTCTCGCTGAACGCGCCCGGCACGCCGTTGTAGGCGACGCGCTGCGTGGTGCTCAGCGTGTCGAGGAAGCGGCGCTGCTCCTGACGCGACAGGCGCATGACCTCGCGGAAGAATTCGACGGTGCTGCCCTTGAGCTGCTCGTCGTCCACCATCTCTGCGCGGGAGAGCAGCACAGCCTGCTCGCGGGAGGCGTCCAGAATGTCCATGTGATGGGCGTGCTTATAGCCGGCCACGTCGCGCGAAACGCGCATGCGCTCGACAAAGAGCGCGACGAGCTGCCTGTCAATCGCGTCGATTTCGGCGCGGCTGCTAGAAAGGTCTTTCATGGCGGTTTCTCCTTCGTTTCGCTTCACTTGAGCGCTTTGGTGGAGGCGTCGTCCATCATCAGCTCGCACAGGGCGATGGCCAGCGCGCTCTCGACGACGACGACGGCGCGTGGGACGATGCACGGATCGTGGCGGCCGGTGATGGTGAGCATGGTGTTTTCTCCGGTCGTCAGATCGACGGTCTGCTGCGCGCGGCCGATGGAGGGCGTGGGCTTGATGCAGACACGGAAGACCACCGGCATGCCGTTGGTGATGCCGCCGGTCACGCCGCCGTTGTGGTTGGTCAGGCAGGCAACGCGGCCGTTTTCGTCGTAGGTCATGGCGTCGTTGGTCTGGCTGCCGCGCATGCGGGCCATCCAGCCGGCGTCGCCGAACTCGACGGACTTGATGGCGGGGATGGAGAAGAGCAGCTGGCTCACTACGCTCTCCACCGAACCGAAGAACGGCGAGCCGACGCCCGCGGGCACGCCGACTGCGGCGCACTCGATCACGCCGCCGACGCTGTCAGCCTCGGCCCGAGCGGCGGCGACGCGCGCGCGCATGGCCTCCTCACGACCGGGATCAACCAGCGGAAAGCGGCTCTCCTGCATGCGCTCAAGCGTCGCGGCGTCCACGTTCACGGCGTCAAAGGGCGTGTCCTGCACGCTTTCGATGGCGGCAATGTGCGCGCCGATGGTGATGCCCTTCTGGGCAAGGAGTGCCCGTGCGATGCTGCCGGCGAATACGAGCGGCGCGGTGATGCGGCCCGAGAAATGGCCGCCGCCGCGCGGGTCGTTGTAGCCCGCGTACTTGACGCTGCCGGCGTAATCGGCGTGACCGGGGCGCATCCTTGCGCGCAGCTGCGCATAGTCGCCCGAGCGGGTGTTGGTGTTCTCAATCAGGCCGCACAGCGGCGCGCCGGTCGCGCGGCCCTCAAACAGGCCCGAGACGATCTTCACCCTGTCCGGTTCCTTGCGGGCGGTGGCGGTGGGATCGTTGCCCGGCGCGCGGCGCGCCATGTGGCGGGCGATCTCCTCTTCATCGATCACCGTGCCGGCGGGAATGCCGTCGATCACCATGCCGATGGCGCCGCCGTGGGACTCGCCGAAGATGGTGAGCCTGAAGGAATTGCCGAAGGAGCCTCTCATCGTGCATGCCCTCCCAATGCCTCAAATTCTTCCCAGAACGCCGGGGCGGACTTAGCGACCGCCTCCGCGTCGGATATCGTCAGATCACCGTCAGCCAGCACGGAGGCGACGGCCATCGCCATGACGATGCGGTGATCGTTGCAGCCGTCGATGGCGGCGCTGTGCAGCGGCCTGCCGCCGCGGATGACCAGCCCGTCCGGGCGCTCCTGCACGTCCGCGCCGCAGGCGGTGAGCGCCGCGCACATGGCGGCGAGGCGGTCGCTCTCCTTGATGCGCAGGCGGGCCGCGCCGGTGATGCGGCTCTCGCCGTCGGCAGCGGCTATCGCCACGGCGAGGATGGGCACCAGATCCGGGATCTGGGAGGCGTCCACGTCGCGCGCCTGCAGCCGGGAGGGACAGACGGTGAGCGCGTCGCCCTGGCGGTTGATGATCGCGCCCATGCCGCGCAGGATGTCCACGATCGCGCGGTCGCCCTGGGCGCTGCCCAAGTCAAGGCCGTGCAGGATGAGCGGGCCTGCGCTGGACAGGCACCCTGCGGTGAGGTAGAACGCCGCATGGCTCCAGTCGCTCTCCACCTGCGCAGCCCCGGGGGAGACGGGGCGCTGGCCGCCGGGGATGACGAGCGTCTGCTCGTCCTTCCAGAAGGACTCGACGCCGAACGTCTTCTGCACGCGGCGGGTGAGCTCCACATACGCGCGGGACTCGAGCTTCGTGGTGATGCGGATGACGCTGTTGCCCGGAAGCTGCGGCAGCGCCAGCAGCAATCCCGTGATGAACTGGCTGCTCACGTCGCCGCGCAGCATGTACTGCCCGGACTGCAGCCTTCCCTCGACGGTCAGGCTGTCCTGCGTCCGCTCCCAGCGAATGCCGAGCGGGCGGAACATCTCCTCGTAGATCTCCAGCGGGCGCTGCATCAGCCTGCCGTGGCCGATGAACGTCACCGGGCCGCGCCCGTCAAGCGCCAGCGGGATGAAGAAGCGCAGAGTCGAGCCGGATTCTCCGCAGTCAAGGATGCGCGCATGGCCCGCAGCGGCCCGCTGCCCGCCCGAAATCCTCGCGCAGACAAAGCCGGGCAGCGCGTGCGGCTGGATGTCCGCCTGCGCAGTCAGCCCCAGAGATCTGGCGCAGTCAAGCGTCGCCTCGATGTCGCGCGAGAGCTGAAGCGGCGAAAGCTCCGTTTCGCCCTTCGCCAGGGCGGCCATCATCACCGCGCGGTGCGAGGCGGACTTGCTGGGCATCACCTGAAGCGGGCCGGACAGGGGACTGGGGGAGACGGTCTTGATCATGGAAAACCTCCGTGAAGGTGAATCGTACGCAATTTGTTCGGCTCAACCCGTTTCAATCGTAGGCTGCTGTGCAGCCTGCTCTGAAACTGCATTTGTCTTGAATCTTTGGGCTGCCGCCCAGACCTGCTTGGGACGCTGTCCCAAACCCTGCAAGGGATTTCATCCCTTGACCCTTCTTTGCTTCGCGCGCTTAAAAGCAATTCAGCATTCAAAGCAGGGCTTTGAGCTGCGCGGGCGTGAGCGGCACGCCGGTGCACCTGCCGATCTCCGTCAGGATGACGGCGCGCACCGTGGAGCCCTCGGCCTTTTTGTCCAGCGCCATCCTGGCGGCGAGCGTCTCGGCGGTCAGCTCCGCGGGGTATTCGGTCATCAGATCGTAGCCCGTCAGGACGGCCTTGATGCGCGCGGCCGTGCCCTTTGGCGTGATGCCCAGCGCCTCGCCCCAGCGGGCGGCTGCGACCATGCCGATGGAGACGGCCTCGCCGTGCAGCAGCGTGCCATAGCCCATGGCATTTTCCAGCGCGTGCGCCAGCGTGTGGCCGAAGTTGAGCTGCATGCGCACGCCGTGGTCGTGCGGATCCAGACGCACATACTCCGCCTTGATGGCGCAGCAGCGGGCGATGACCTCGCCAAGCGCTGGCATGAGGCGCTCACGCGTGCCCAGGCTTTCCAGACGCTCAAACAGCGCGCGGTCATAGATGCAGCCGTACTTGATGACCTCGCCCAGGCCCGCGCCGACCTGGCGCGCATCGAGCGTGCTGAGCGTGTCGCAGTCCACGAGCACCAGCTCCGGCTGATAGAACGCGCCCAGCAGATTCTTGCCGCGCGGGTGGTTGATGGCTACCTTGCCGCCCACGGAGGAATCGACCTGCGCGAGCAGCGTGGTGGGCACCTGCACGAAGTGCACGCCGCGCAGATAGGTGCAGGCGGCGTAGCCCGTGATGTCGCCCACGACGCCGCCGCCCAGCGCGATGACCAGATCCGCGCGCGTGAGGTGCGCATTAAGGAACGCATCGTAGAGGCGCGAAAGCTGCGTGGCGCACTTGGTCTCCTCGCCCGCAGGCAGGATGACGACGGACGCCTCGACTCCCGCGCGGTGAAGCTGATTAAGCAGCGTATAGGAATACAGCGGTGCGGTGTTGCTGTCTGCGACGACGGCGGCTTTTCTTCCCTTGTAGGGCGCAAACAGCGGCGCGCAGCGTGACAGCAGGCCGCTTTCGATGTGGATGTCGTAGCGGCTTTCGGGGGCGTTGGCGGTCACAGAGACGACGGGCATAGCGTATCCTCCTCTTGAAGCCGTGCGGCAGTCGGTGAACTCCCTCAGTCAGCTTCGCTGACAGCTCCCTTGAGGAGGGAGCCTATTTGAACAGCGGCATCCTGCTCGGTGCGATGCCGCGCAGCTTGTCAAATTCCTTCTTGCGGTCGCTGGAGACGGTGAGGCGCTCAAGCAGCGCCTGACGGTCGCCCGTCCTGAGCAGATCGCTGTACTCCTGCAGCTTGCCGATGAGCTCGTCCGTCAGATTCGCCAGCGTCTCGCGGTTCACCCAGAACAGCTCGGTCCACAGGTCCGGCTCCAGCGCGGCCACGCGGGTGGCGCCCCGGAAGGAGCCGCCCTCAAAGCCGTAGCTGTCAAAGAGCAGGTGCTGGTCGCACAGGGCCAGCGCCATGATGTGCATCAGCTGGCTGGTGTAGGCGATGCGCTCGTCGTGCGCATCGGGATTGGAGCGGACGATGTCCGCGCAGCCCATGTGCAGCGCCAGCTGCTCCATGAAATGCACGGCATCCTCCGGCACGGTCTCATCGGGGGTCAGGATGTAATGGCAGCCACGGAAGAGATCGCCCGTGGCGTTGACAAAGCCGCCGCGCTCCCGGCCGGCCATCGGGTGGCCGCCCAGATAGATGAAGGCGCGGTCGGGCAGCGCCGTGACCGCCTCGTGCAGCGGACGCTTGACGCCGCACACGTCGGTCAGCAGCGAGCCGGGCTTGATGCGGTGCGCGTGCTCCCGGACAAAGGCCGCGGCGGCGTCCGGATGCAGGCACAGGACGGTCACGTCCATGCTTTCAAGCGGCGCCTCGGCAGCGTCCTTCCAGGCGGCCTGCACCGCGCCGCGGTTCAGCGCCTCAAAGCGGGTCCATTCGTCGCGGTCAACCGCGTAGAGCTCGGCGTCGGGATAGCCGCGCAGCGCGAGCGCCATGCTGCCGCCGATCAGGCCGAGGCCGACAAACATGATCTTCATAGCGTGCGCTCCACGATCGGGGCCAGGGCGTGCAGCTTGCCCATCACCTGCGCGAACTGCGGCGGGGTCAGGCTCTGCGCGCCGTCGCACAGGGCGCACGGCGGGTTGTTGTGCACCTCGATGATCAGGCCGTCCGCGCCGGCGGCGACGGCCGCCAGGGACATGCGCTCCACCATCCAGTTCAGGCCCGTCGCATGGCTCGGATCGACGATGACCGGCAGGTGGGACAGCTGCTTGACTGCCTGCACCGCGGAGAGGTCGAGCGTATTGCGGGTGTAGGTTTCAAACGTGCGGATGCCGCGCTCGCAGAGGATGACGTTCGGGTTGCCGGCGGCCATGATGTACTCCGCGCTCATCAGCCACTCGTTGACGGTGGCGCTCAGGCCGCGCTTGAGCAGGATGGGCTTGCGGGTCTGCCCCAGCTCGGTGAGCAGGTCAAAGTTCTGCATGTTGCGCGCGCCGACCTGGATGACATCCACCCGGCGGTCGAATTCCTCCACGAGCTTCGGGCTCATAATCTCGGTGCAGATGGGCATGCCGGTGAGCTCCCTGGCCTGCTCCAGCAGCGCCAGGCCCTCGAGCTTGAGGCCCTGGAAGGCGTAGGGCGAGGTGCGGGGTTTGTACGCGCCGCCGCGCAGGATGTTCGCGCCGCCCGCGCGCACCTTGAGCGCGGTGTCGGTGAGCTGATCGTAGCTTTCCACGGAGCACGGGCCCGCGAAGATCGCCAGCTTGCGCCCGCCGACCGGCACGCCGCCGCAGTCGATGACGGAATCCGTCGGGTGGAACTTGCGGTTCGCCTTTTTGAACGGCTCGGAAACCGGCATGATGCGCTCCACGCCCGGCTGGATCAAAAAGTCCGTCGGATCCAGGTGCGCCACGTCGCCGATGACGCCCAGCACCACGCAGTCCACGCCGGCATTGCGCTGAATCTGCATGCCCTTCGCTTCAAGAGACTTGCACAGCGAGCCGATCTGCTCTTCGGTTGCCTTGGGTTTCATGATGATAATCATAGGGTATGCTCCTTCTTTCGCTCCATCATAAAAGGCTCCTGCCGTGTGTGGCAGGAGCCTGGTGAAACAGGTTGAACCGAAGGGTATGCGCCCCTTCTATCTTCTCATGCGCGCACAAAAGCAAGACTATTACCGCTAAAGCAATAGCCGCTAAATCGCGCAAAAGAGAAGCTGAACATGGGCGATATCCCTCCAAATCCGATTGCAGAAAGTATAGCACGCTGCAAAAGGAAACGCAAGCGGTTTGTGAAAGACGTGCAAAAGTTGACAGTCTGTCACTCGAAAGATGAATTCGATTCAACCTTTCGCAGCAGCTTTTTGACATCGGCGCGCGAGGCGAGGGCGAGCAGATGCTCCGTGCCGGTGAATGCATAGTCGGCGCCGGGCATCGGGCGCAGCACATCCCCGGTCTTGACAGCCAGGATGTTGATGCGGTAGCGGCTGCGGATGTCAAGCGCCCGGATCGTCTGGCCGACCCAACTGGCCAGCGGCGGAATCTCGTAGATCGCGTACTCGTCCGTCAGCTCGATGTAGTCAAACACGTTGGTGGCGCTGGTGCGCATGGCGATGCGCTCGGCGCTGTCGCGCTCCGGGTACACCACCTCGTCCGCGCCATTGCGCAGCAGCAGACGCGTGTGCATGTCGTTGCTGGACTTGGCGATGATGCGCTGCGCGCCCAGATCCTTGAGTATGGAGGTGATGAGCAGGCTGCTGGCAAAGTCGGAGCCGATGCACACGAAGCAGACGTCGAAATTGTGCACGCCCAGGGCATGCAGCGCGGCCTCGTCGGTGCAGTCCGCGATCTGCGCGCTGGTGACGGCATTGGCCAGATCGGTGACGACGGCCTCGTCTTTATCGACGATCATGACCTCGTTGCCGAGCTGAGAGAGCTTGAGACACAGGTGGCGGCCGAAGCGGCCCAGGCCGATGACAAGAACGGATTTCATGGTGAAACCTCCCTGGTGGAATGATTGCGCTGTGATGACTTCTGTAAAGCTCCGGTCTCGGTCGCAAAGCAACGGGATTTACAGCGTTTCGTCGGAGATGCATCCGGCATCATGCCGGTTAACCGATGAGGATGCGCTCCTCCGGGCAGCGCAGCGGAGTGGGCGACGGATGGCGGGCGATGAGCAGCGCAAACGTGAGGCTGCCCAGCCGCCCGGCGTACATGAGCAGGATGACGATCAGCCGCGCAAACACGCCCAGCTGCCGCGTAATGCCGGTGCTCATGCCGACGGTGTTGATCGCGGAGAAGACCTCGATGAGCACGTCCTTGAACGCAAGCTCCGGCTGCGCGGCGCAGATGGCCAACGTGGCCGTCATGGAGAGCGTCACGTAGACGATGACAATCGAGCAGGCGCGGCGCATGAGGTCGCCCGGCAGGCGGCGGCCGAAGAGGCGGATGTCCTCCTCGCGCCGCAGGATGGAGGCGGCCAGCAGCAGGAGCACCAGCATGGTCGTGGTCTTCGCGCCGCCTGCGGTGGAGCCGGGGTTGCCGCCGGTGAGCATCAGCAGCAGCGTGAGCAGGCTGCCGGCGGGCGAGAGCTCGGACGTGGGCACGGTGTCAAAGCCGGCGGTGCGCGGCGTGACGGCGGAAAAGAGACTGGCAAGCACGCGCGTTTTCATGTCCATCCCGGCCATGGACGCCCCGCCCTCAAAGCAGAAGAACAGGCAGGCGGGCACGAGCACGATGACCGGCGTGATGACCAGCACGACGCGCGTGTGCAGCTGAAGGCGGCGGAAACGGAACTTATTTTCGATCAGATCGTCCCAGACGAAGAAGCCCAGGCCGCCCAGCAGCACGAGGCTGACGGCTACCAGATTGACCAGCGGATCGGACACGAAGGATTCCAGCGAGGAGAACGGCCCGGAGACCGCACCCATCAGGTCAAAGCCAGCGTTGCAGAACGCGGAGACGGCGTGAAACACCGCGTAGAAGAGCCCCCTGCCCGGGCCGAGCAGCGGGACAAAGCGCACGGCCAGCAGCAGCGCGCCGAGAAGCTCGAGGAGCATGGTGCCGTAGAGCGCACGGCGCACCAGGCGCACGATGCCGCCGATGTGCAGCGTGGCGACGCTCTCCACCAGCAGAGTCCGCTGGCGAAGGCCGATGCGGCGCCTCATCATCAGCGCAGCCAGCGAGATGACCGTCATCACGCCCAGACCGCCGATCTGGATGGCGACGAGGATCACGCAGCGGCCGAAGAGCGACCAGTGGGTCGCCGTGTCTACGACGACGAGGCCGGTGACGCATACGGCGCTCGCAGCGGTGAACAGCGCGGTGAGCGGATCGGTCCAGGTATAGGTATTTGAGGAGGCCGGAAGCATCAGCAGCAGGGTGACGGCAGCGATGATCGCGGCGAAGCCCAGCGCGATGACGCCCTGAGCGCTCATCTGTGCATGTTTTTTAGATGCGGGAGTTTTGCGGGGCATGCGCGGGGGCACCTCCTGATGTCTTCAGAGATACCGCCATTGTAAACGCAGCGGATGGGAATGTCAAGAGAGCGGAACTGAACGGCGAAAGGAGGAGGATTCGGCAATCAAAAAGGCGCTTCCAACCAGAGGGAAGCGCCTTCATGCAGCTATTTCAGATCATGAACCTTACGGCGACGGCCTTGCCCAGAATGCTGACGTTGCGGGTCTCCTCTGCGCCGCCGATGGTGATGGGCGCGTACCTGGGGTTGGAGGGCAGCAGCTGAGTGAAGGCGACGCGCCCGCCCGGGGCGAGGATGCGGCGCACGCGCTTGAGCGTCAGCTCGTCGTCCAGCGCGACCGCGGCGATCTCGCCGTCACGCACGCTGTCCTGGCGGCGGATGAAGACGAGGTCGCCGGAGTGAATGCGGTCGCCGGTCATCGAGTCGCCCTGCGCGATGAGCGCAAAGTCGCACGGGATGTCCTCCTCGATGGTGGCAAAGTCCGTGCCGTCGCCGGGCTTATAGATCGGCTCACCGCAGGCCACGCTGCCGATGATCGGCACGCGGCGCACGCCGCCAGACGGGAAGGCGTCCTGCGGAGCCTGCGTCTGCTGCCCGGACAGGAGCGCAAGCGGCACACCGAGCTTTTCAGCATAATCTGCGACGACGGACAGGCGCGGGACGCGCTGCTTGGTCTCATAGCGGCTGATGACCTGCTTGGTGGTGCCCAAAATGGACGCAAGCTCGTCCTGCGACAGACCGCGCTCCTTGCGAATGGCCTTGAGCATATCGCCGAATTCCATGGCTGCATGCCTCCTTTTATTTTTTTCAGGAACGGTGCAGGTTTCGCGGAGCCGACACCGATAGACAATCTGATCGGAAACCCTACAGAAGAGGCCGCGCACGGCCTGCTTCTTCATCTGACATTATATCAGATTTGTCACCGTTTGCAACACGTTTGAAACTTTTTTCGAAAATTTGTAACCAAATGGTTGACGAACGGGCGTTCGCGTGCTAGAATGATTCCGTCGCCAAACGAGTGACAAAAGTTAAAGGCGGTCACCCGGTTGGAGATGCAGCCAAGTGGTTTTTAATTTCCGCATAAGCGAAAGAATTTGCTGCGATGTGGAATGAAGGAACCGGAAATAAGCGTCAAATTTGAAAAAAGTGGATTTCTTCAGAAAGGGGATCGATGGAGCGTGGAAATGGCGATGGAGATGTCAATGCAGCGGATGGCCGACCTGGAGCGGCGCGTGCTGGCGCTGGAGGAGCGCACACGGAGGTCCCTGTGGACGAGGGAAGAGGAGAACCTGCGCAGGGAGGAAGCGCTTGTCGCCCAGTACGGCGAGTACGTGGACAAGACGGCGACGGCGAGGATCCTGGGCGTGACGCGCGCGACGGTGTATGCCATGCTCTCGGATGGGCGCATTGAGGGCGCGTGCAGCGGGCGGCGCGTCAGCGTGCGCAGCATTGCGCGCTACATGGCCACGCCGAGGAACAGAAAAAACCAGTCGGCATGACGCCGGCTGGCTGAGATACAATCGACAGACAATTGCGTGAAAAGAGGGATTTCAAATGAGTCTGATTCAGCTGGTGCTTCTTCTCCTGTTCGGCGTGCCGCTGGTGGTGGCGTGCCTGGCGTTTACCCTGTGTGCCATGTGGATCCAGATGCGCGAGGATCAGCTGCGCGCAGAGAAGCAGGGATTGGCTGAAAGCGCATAATCTTCAAACAGCCGCGTGACGGCGTCCTGATAGGCAGCCATGGAGCTGGCCTTACGGGCGGCCTTCAGCGGCTTTTCTGCGCCCTCAAAGCAGCAGGCGATGTTCTTGGCCACCTCGCGCATGCGCCCGAGCACCACGCTCGAGGGATAGGCCTCCTGATAGGCGCTCAGCAGGTCGTCGTGGAAGGCACGGAGTGTCTCTCTGCTCAGCGGCGCGCCGCCCGCGTAGGTCTGCGCCAGCGCGGGATTGGCCAGCATGCCGCGCCCGAGCATCAGCGCGCGGGTCTTCGGGTGCGCCTGCTCAAGCGCGCGGCAGGCCTGCGGGGTGAACAGGTCGCCGTTGTAGACGAGAGGAAGCCGCGTGCGCGCTTCCGCTGCGGCGTACACGTCCCGGTGCACCGAGCCCTTGTAGTATTCCTCGCGCGTGCGGGGATGGATGATGAGCTCATGGATTGGGTAGCGGCTGTAAATCTCAAGCAGCGCGTCAAACTCCTCCGGCGAGGAAAAGCCGATGCGCGTCTTGACGGACACGCGGACCGGCGTGTGCGCAAAGATCTCGTCAAGCAGCCAGGAAAGCTCCTGCGGGCGCTGCAGCAGGCCCGCGCCCTTGCCCTTGGCCGTGACCGTGCCGGACGGGCAGCCGGCGTTCAGGTTGATCTCCTCATAGCCCAGATCGTGCAGCAGATTCGCCGCCCAGATGAAATGGCCGGCGTTTTTTGCGAGCACCTGCGGCACGGCATAAAACCCGGCGTTGGCCTGCGGATCGACGTTTTTGCGCTCGCGTGGGGTGAGCACGAGGTTCTGCGTCGGGCTGATGAAGGGGATAAAGTACTTGACAGGGCCGCCGAAGTGCGCGTGGTGCACCTGGCGGTAGACGGTATCGGTGACGCCCTCGAGCGGTGCGAAATAGACGGGCAGGGACATGGGAAGCTCCTTTGCAACAAAGTGGAGTCCATTGTAACATAAAACGCGCGTCTGGGCAATTGACAAACGCGCGCACTGCCGCTACAATGGGGGAAATTCTGCAAAGCAAACCGGCAAAGTATTGTACATCCGCTGTGTTGCGCTCGAGGCCGATGCCGGACAGAAAACCTGTGTAACAAAGAGGCGTATATATATGAAAGACAAAATGGCTCTGCGCGGCGCGCTGCTGACCCTGCTGGGCGGCATGCTCTGGGGCTTCTCCGGCACATGCGGACAGTACCTTTTGCAGACCAAGGGCCTGACGAGCGAGTTCATCGTTCCCATCCGCCTGATGACGGCGGGCGTCGTGCTCCTGCTGATCTGCCTGGCGCGCGAGGGCAAACATGTCTTTGATATTTTCAGGAAGGATGCGCGGGATATCATCATTTTCGGCGTACTGGGCATGAGCATGTGCCAGTACACCTATTTCTCCGCGATCGGCGCGTCGAACGCCGGCACGGCGACGGTGCTGCAGTACACCGGCCCGGTGCTGATTCTGGTGTTCATGTCCCTGCGCAGCAGGCGGCTGCCCCGGCCTGCGGAGGTGCTGGCCATCGCGCTGGCGCTGGCGGGTACGTTCCTGCTGGCCACGCACGGCAACCCGCGCGCCATGGTTCTTTCGCCCCGGGCGCTGTTTTGGGGATTGCTTTCCGCCGTCGCGCTGGCGGTGTACACCGTGCAGCCGGGCAGGCTGCTGCAGACGTACGGTTCGGCGGTCGTCACGGCCTGGGGCATGCTGATCGGCGGTGCGCTGCTGATGGCCGCTTTCCGCCCGTTTTCCATGGAGGCTGCGCTCGATGCGCAGGCGGTCACGGCGATGGCGGTCATCATCCTGGTGGGCACAGTGGCGGCATTCTCAGCGTATATGGAGGGCGTGCGCTGCGTCGGCCCGAAAAAGGGCAGCCTGTATGCGTCCATCGAGCCGGTATCCGCGGCGGTGTTTTCCGCGCTGCTGATGGGCGCGCGCTTCACCGGCATGGATGTGCTGGGCTTTGCGTGCATCCTTTCGACCATCTTCCTGCTGGCGATGGATAAAAAGGACTGATGCTGTCCTCTGATCAGGAAACAATTGAGGTTTGTCACTTATGGAAGCTATTGTTCACTAAGGAAGAAGGCTGCCGTCTTCAGGGGGAACATGCTCCGCTGGGACCAGAGAGACTGTGGGAAGTTTCGATTACCTTGCGAAATCATCGCGAATGGTGTTCGCTCCTTTTCGCTCGGGACGCTCCGCCTGCCTGTTTCCCGCACAGCAAGCGGCAGGCTTCGGCCCCCAGACCCCTTCCTCGCTTCGCGCTGATAGCTTGTTTCTATCAGAAAATTGTGTCAGGCGCGATCAGCCCTTTGCTGGCTTCTTCTGAAGCACGATCTTGACAAAGTTCAGATACCTGCCCGCGCCGGCATTCATGGACTTGCGGTCGCCGACGGCGTACGGATTCTCCTGCCGCAGCCAGTCTGCCCAGACCTCCTCGTTGGAGATCATCTCGCTGACCTCGAGCACCTCGGCGCCCTGGCTTTGGCTGATGACGCTGCGCCAGAACGCGGCGTCGTGCATGGTCTCAAGATCCTCCGGCGTCCAGGACAGCAGCAGCTCCGGCGGCAGATTGTCGTGGCAGTCCTTCTTCATGCCGGGGATGGCGATGTAGATATAGCCGCCCGCCTTGACAAAGGGAAGGATCTTCTCGTCCAGGAACGCCGGATCGCGGCCAAAGTAGTGGTAGGAATCGATGCTGACGACGGCGTCGAAGGTCTCCGGTGCAAACGGCAGATCGGAGGCGTCCGCCTTGACGGGCAGAACCTGCGCGTCGGTCAGGCCCATTTCCGCGAAGAAGCGGCGGTTGTCCTCCGGCTCGCTCCACAGGTCGGCGGCATAGACCGTAAAGCCGTATTCCCTGGCGAGGAACACGCTCGTCAGGCCCTGGCCGCTGCCCAGGTCGCAGACCAGGCTGCCGGCGGGAATGCGGTGGTTTGTCAGCAGCTCTTCCTCGAGCTTGAGGGGATTGGGGCCCATGATCTTTTTCATGAGCGCCGGGGCGCTGTATTTTTCACTCAGCGGGTATTTCATGGATGGTTCCTCCTTGTACGATGCTTGTTGATGATGGAGATCTCCTTAAACTTCTTTTCCTTGGCTGCAAGATAGGATTCGCTGTTCTCGGCATAGGCGTTTTCGGCTTTCAGCTTTTGGTAAGACTGCCAGCGTCCCTCGTCAAGCTCGCCGCTGCGCAGGGCGGCCAGGACGGCGCAGCCCGGCTCACGCGTGTGGGTGCAGTTGCCATAGCGGCACGAGGCAGCCCATTCCTCGATGTCCGCAAAGGCCTGCGTCACGCCCGAGGCCGTGTCCCACATGCCCAATTCGCGCATGCCCGGCGTGTCGATGACCATCGCCCCGCCCGGCAGGAACAGCATCTCCCGGTGGGTCGTGGTGTGACGGCCCTTGTCGTCGTTTCGAAGGCCATCCGTCGCCAGGCGGTTTTCGCCCAGCAGGCGGTTGATCAGCGTGGACTTGCCCACGCCGGAGGAACCCACAAACGCGACCGTCTGCCCCGGCGCGAGATACGGCAGCAGCTGCGCGTAGCCGTCCTGCGCCATGGCCGAGACGGTCAGGATGGGCGCGCCCATCGCGACGGATTCCGTCTCGAACTGCTTGACCGCCAGATCGCGGCACAGGTCCGCCTTGGTCAGCACCACGACGGGCTGCGCGCCGCTCTCCCAGGCGACGGCCAGATAGCGCTCCAGCCGGCGCAGGTTGAAGTCGTTGTTCAGGCTCATGCACAGGAACGCGGTGTCGATGTTGGCGGCGACGGGCTGCTCCTGCTGCCCCGCGCCGGCCGCCCTGCGCACAAACAGGCTCCTGCGGGGGAGCACCTGATGGATGACCGCGGTTTGGGGATCGGTGCAGTCGGCCATCACGCGGTCGCCAACGACGGGATAGTCGGACACAGACTGCGCGTCATATTGGAACCTGCCGGAGACCAGCGCGCTCTGCGCCCCGTGCGCGGTGCGGATGCGGTACAGCCCCTTTTCCTGCAGCACAATGCGCCCCTCTGTCAGCGTCATGCCTGCCACCTCCCGATAAAGCTGTCGATCGAATCTTCCAGAACAGACAGACCGCCGTCCGCCCCGCCGTCAGCCATGGCGATGAGCAGGAACATCGGCGCGTAGAACTGCGCCGCCAGCGTGTCCGCGTCGCCGCGCTTCATGCATCCGCGCGCCATCAGCCTGCGGAAGATGTCCGCCGTGTAGCGCACCGGGCCGGAGACCACCATGTCCTGATACAGCTTCCCCATCTCCTCGCTGCGGTACTGCTCCAGCGAGAGCATCCGGCGCAGCGGGCAGGCGAAGGCGTCCTCCGTCCAGAACCGGAATTGCGCCAGCGTGAACTGCCGAAGACCGGCCCAGTTCACCTCGTCGTAGCCTCTGTCGTCCTCGGCGAGGCGCTGCTCCGGCACGCCGTTTTGCCGGGCGGCACCGGCGTCCAGCTCCAGCATGCGCAAAAGCATGGAATCGAAGATGTCGCGCTTGTTTTTGTAGTGCTTGTACAGCGCGCCCTTGGTGATCCCCAGCGCCTTGGCGATGTCGCTGACGGATACGGCCTCGTAGCCGTCCCGGGCAAACAGCGCCAGCGCCGTGGTCAGAATCCGCTCTTTGGTATCGTTCAAGTCCTTCCTCCTCCAAAAGAAAACGATCGTTTACCCATAGTATAGTAAACGATCGTTTACTTGTCAAGCGGGCATTATGGTTCTGTCCGATGAAAATTGATCTCCGAGGGATCGTTGTTCGGGTTATCCTTGCCGATGTTGCCCTGCGGCTTCTGCGCGTGAATGGCATAGAGCGCCGAGTAATGCTCGGCGGCGCTGTCGCTTAAAACCGGCTGTGCCTCCAGACCGGTACAGTCCGTGGCACTGACCACGTTCTGCGGCGGGCTGAGGGGCGTCCTGGTCTCGGGCGGGATCGGCGGCGGATTCCACTGCCTGGCCCCGCCGTGCTGGCGATGCTTCGATCTGCTCATGAAAAAAACCTCCTTTCCGTGTCCCTTTCAGGATGGCGGGAGGAGGCGGTTTTTATCATGTCAAATCATGCACGGACAGCAGCGCCTCAAGCGCCTGAGGCAGCGGCTCCTCCAGCGCGATCTGCTTGCCCGTGATGGGCTGCGTCAGGCGGATGGAGGCGGAGTGCAGCGCGAAGCGGCCGGGCAGCGCGTCAAGCGCTGTGCCGTAGAGGTAGTCGCCCGCGATCGGGCAGCCGATGTGCGTAAGATGCACGCGGATCTGGTGCGTGCGCCCAGTCTCAAGCCGCAGCCGCAGCAGCGCGCGGCGGCCTGCGGTGCGCTCCACGCGGTAATGCGTGACGGCACGCTGGCCGTCCTCGCGCACGGCGCGCCGCGCGCCCGTGCCCAGCCGCGCGATGGGCGCGTCGATCGTGCCCGCAGGCAGCTCGGGAATGCCCTCGGTGACAGCCAGATACTCGCGGATGAAGCCGCCGGTGTGCAGCTGGGCGCTCAGCAGGCGCTGGGCGTGTGCGTGCCGCGCGATGCACAGCAGGCCGCTGGTGCCCTTGTCCAGCCGGTTGACCGGGTGATAGACGAACGTCGCAGGATCGGCGCGCAGCATCGCGATCACCTGCTCGCGCAGCGTGCCGGTGGCGATGTGGCTGGCGGGGAGCGTGGGCAGCGGCGCGCCCTTGCTCACGATCAGCATGTCCTCATCCCGATAACGGATGAACGAAGGCGGCAGATCGGGCGTGCCGGCGGCGGCACATTCGTCGGTCTCCGTCGCGGCGTCGCTGGGCAGGCACAGCTCGATGACCTCGCCCGCATGCAGAATGTAGTCCGCGCGCACGGGCACGCCGCCGATGCGGATGGCGCCGAGCACCTTCAGACGGCGGAAGGCGTGCTGCCCCAGCGAAAAGCGACGGGGCACGACGCTGCGCACCGCGCGGCCGGCGTCCGCCTCGGTGACGGTATAGGTTAAACAGCGCATGGCAAGCGCCTCCTTTGGACGTGGTTGCCTGCATTATAGCACAGTGTGCGGTCAATTGACAAAGCCGCTGCGGAACTGTACAATAAAGCCAACACCAAATGACGGAAATGAGGGACGGCCATGAACGCGGCGGCGGCGTTTTCCCATCGCGAGGAGCAGCTGCTTGAGCAGCTTGCCGGGGCGCAGGACATCGATCAGGCGGTTGCGGCCTGTACGATGGCGCTGGAGCAGACGGCCTGCGAGCTGGCGCAGGATGAACAGGACGAGCATGCGCGCCAGCGGCAGCAGGCCGTGATGGCGCTGGCCCGGCGCGCGCCGCAGCTGCTGCGCGCAGCGGCGGCCCGGGGCGAGCTGGTGATACTCGATCACCCGAAGGATGCTCCGGCACAGGGCCGTCAGGAGAAGCTGCGCCGGGGCGCGAGGGCTGCGGGCGCGTTCCTGCTGGCGGCGCTGGCCGTCTATGAGCTGATTGACGGGCAGACGATGTTTGCCGCGCTGCAGCTCATCGGCGGCGCGCTGCTGCTGATCCCTGGCGCAAAGGAAGAGCGCGCGCAGGCGGCGTGCGAGGCGCGCGCCGTGCCCTGCCTGGAGGCCGGGATGGCGGTGCGCATGCTGCGCGAGCTGTGCCAGGCGGCGGACATCTGCGTGAGCGATCTGGCGCTGCTTGATCAGGATGCCGGGAACGCGCGTCTTGCCGGCACGGCGGACGATGCTATGCTCGACCTGCTGATCGCGCTGATGGAGGCGAAGGCGAGCGGACGCGACGACCTGGCGATGCGCAGCCTGTCCCAGGCGGAGCAGTACCTGCACAGGCTGGGGGTGGAGCTGATCCCCTACGACGCGGCGCACGCGCAGCTGTTTGACGTGTTGCCCACGATGGGCGAGGCGAGGACGATCCGTCCGGCGCTGGTGAAGGACGGCAGGGTGCTGCGGCGCGGCGCGGCGGCGCTTCAGATGGAAAGAGGGAGGAGCGCATGAAGATTCTGGGCTTTGACCTGGGCGACGGTGAGAGCGCGGTGACGCTGCTTGACGGCGAATCGACCGTGGAGCCGCGCGTGCTGCCGCTGCAGGGCCGCACGAGCCTGCTGTCCGCCGTGGGCACGAGAGACGGACACATCGTCGTGGGCGAGGAGGCGAGCGTGCTCTCCGGCGTGCGGGATGCGAGGGTGCGCTTCAAGTCGCGCTATCTGGTGGATTCCTCCGCGATGGGCGACGTACGGCTGTTTGCGCAGGGCGTGATGAACGAGCTGAGGGCTGGGGAACCGGGCTTCATGGCACAGGTGACGCGCACGGTGATCGGCTGTCCGGCGGGCTGGGGCGAAGGACGGCGCGAGCAGTACGCCCGGCTGATGGAGTCGGCGGGCTTCCCGAACGTGAGCGTGGTGCCCGAGCCGCGCGCGGCGTTCCTGTACGCGCGCCACGCCCGTGGCCTGCGCATCGATCCTGCGCTGATGCGCAGCAGCGCGATGGTGATCGACATCGGCTCCTCGACGACGGACTTTGCCTATATCGTGGACGGACACCAGCAGGATCTGTCGCTCTTCGGCGACACGAACCTGGGCGGCGGACTGCTCGACGAGATGATCCTCATGCGCTCGATCGAGGCCTCGCCGGACAGGGGGGCGCTTTCGCGCGTGATGCGCGAGAGCCCCGCCTGGAAGAGCTATGCGGAATTGGAGGCGCGCAGGCTCAAGGAGCAGTACTTCCTGAGCGAGGAGAAATGGCAGACGAAGAAGCTCACCAAGCAGCTGGTGATCTGCTATGACGAGACGCTGATGCTCGAGCTGGCGCTGGACGGCGCGGTGATGGAAGCGATCATCCGCATGCCGTGCGCGGCGCTGGGCGGGCGCAGCTTCGTGCAGTGCCTGGGCGACGCGCTGCGCGCGGCGCAGGAGGTGAGCCGGGCGTGCCCGCCGCAGGTGGTGATCCTGACCGGCGGCGCGTCGCGCATGGCGTTTTTCAGAGACGCGTGCAAGGCGGCGTTTGGCGGCAGCCTGCTCGTGCTCTGCCCGGAGCCGGAGTGCTCCATTGCGCGCGGCCTGGCCTACGCCGGACGCGTGGACGAGAGCCTGAAGACCTTCAGGCAGGAGGTCGCCTCCATCGCGCGGGGCGAGAAGCTTCAGGCGGCGGTGAACGCGCATGTGCACGAGCTGTATGCGCCGCTGGCCCAGGCGCTGTTTGAGGCGGCGCGGGAGAGCGCGCTGAAGACGGTGGCCCTGTGGCGGCGCGGCGGCGTGGACACGATCAGGGAGCTGGACACGCTGCTGGCAAGCAACATCGAGCGCGCGTTTTCAGGCGATGCCGTGGCTGAGCGGCTCAGGGACGATCTGCGCGTGTGGACGGACGGTCTGATGCGCGAATTGGAAAGCGATCTGACCGATCTGTGCATGCGCTGCGGCGTGCCGCCGGAGAAGATGTCCCTGAACGGCACGCAGGTGAGCGCGGGCGTGAGCGGTGTGCATCTCTCGCTGACCAGTGCAATGGGCATGGACGTGCTCTCCGGCGTGCTGGGTGTGGTGCTGGGCGCTGTCGGCGCGAGCATCTGCGGCGGAGGCGGCGTGGCGCTGGTGGGCACGGGCCCGGCGGGCATGATCGCCGGCGCGGCGGCGGGCGTGCTGCTGGCGCTGCTGGGCAAGGGCGAGATGGAAAAGCTGATGTGCGGCGTGAAGATACCGGTGCTCCTGCGTCAGGTGGTGACAGACGGCGCGGTCAGGGCGGGCGTAAACCGCCAGCAGGAGGCGATCAAGCGCTCGATCATCACCGCGTTGGCCGATCCGGGCAGCGGTTTCTCCGCGCGGCTGGCCGCGAGCATCGCCGGCACGCTGGGCACACAGCTGGAGCGCATGGCCCAAAACGCCGAAATGTCCATCTGCGCATAAACGGTTCAAGGATATGCGTGAAGCGAACAACAGAAAGAAGATTGCATTGATTATCGCATCATCAGCAACAGAAAGGAAGATTCGTATGCTGGTCAAGAATGGTTTGGCGTTTATCCGCGGTGCATTTGCGCAGGCTGACGTCCGCATCGAAAACGGCAGGATCGCCGAGGTGGGCATGCTTTCGGCGAGGGATGGCGAGGAGATCCGCGACGCGCGGGGGCTGTATGTGCTGCCGGGCTTTGTCGATATCCACATCCACGCGTTCGGCGGCGCGGACTGCATGCGCGGCGAAACGGATGTGCGCCGTATGAGCAGAAACCTGCTGGAAACCGGCGTGGCGGCGTTTGTGCCCACGACGATGAGTGCGTATCCACAGCAGACCTATGACGCGCTGGCCGGCATTCAGGCTGTTGTGGACAGGCCGGAGGCGCGCGGCGCCGCCGTGCTGGGCGCGCACATGGAGGCCCCTTTCCTGGCGCTCAAGTACAAGGGCGCGCAGCTGGGCGAGTGCCTGCAGGCACCGAGTATGGCGGCCTATGACGAAATGGTCAGGGGCCTGACCTGCGTGCGCATGATGACCCTCGCGCCGGAGCTCCCGGGTGCATTTGAGGTGATTGCCGCGCTGAAGGCGCGCGGCGTGGTCACCTGCGCGGCGCACACGGCGGCGCTGGCGGAGCACATTCACGCGGCGGCGGACGTGGGCCTGACGCAGATCACCCACCTGTTCAACGCACAGACGCCGCTGCATCACCGCGAACCGGGCGTGCCGGGCGCGGGGCTGGCGGACGACCGCATCGTCGTGCAGATGATCGCGGACGGTATCCACCTGCATCCGGACGTGCTGCGCATCGCGGCCAGGTGCAAGGGCGCGCAGGGCGTGGCGCTGATCTCCGATTCCATGGAGGCGGCGGGCCTACCGGACGGTCAGTACGATTTGGGCGGTCAGGCGGTGTATGTCAAGGACGGAGCGGCGCGTCTTGAAAACGGCGTGCTCGCCGGCTCCACGCTGCTGATGCATCAGGCGGTCAGAAACATGATTACTCTGGCGAAGATTGCGCCGGAGGAGGTTATCCCGATGGCCACCAGCACCCCTGCGGACAGCGTGGGCGCGAAGGGCTTTGGCCGCATCGAGCCGGGCGCTGTGGGCGTGCTGGCGCTGATGGATCGGGATTGGAATTTCGCGGGCGTGGTGGCCTGAAATGAGCTTGCGGTTGAACTGCGCATTAGGGAGCTAAAGTTCATTAAGAAATATGAAGACAGCCGTCTTCAGGGGAAGCG
>CAMFCQ010000034.1 GCA_945948915.1 uncultured Clostridia bacterium
TTTTGCAAGTTTTATTTGCTAACTGTCATTGATTCTACTTTAGAAACACACCCTAGTATAAAGCATCTCTTTACTATATTTACTACTGTATTCATTGCAAATAAACATTGCAAATAAAGACTTCCAGTCTGTCCGTTAAAACAGACCGGAAGTCTTTATTTACAGGAGGATACAGACCATTCCGCCCGTCCCCTCATTGATGATTTTTTCCAGCGTCTGCTGTACCTTCAGCTGCGTGTCGGCCGGCATATGCATGAGTTTGTTGGAGAGTCCTTCCCTCACCAGGTCCGAAAGGGGCTTGCCAAAGAGGTTGCTTCCCCAAAGCTTCTGGGGATCCTGCTCAAAGCCATCCATCAGGTAGCGGATCATCTCTTCAGACTGCTGCTCCGTGCCGACAACCGGAGAAACCTCCGTCTGGATGTCCACCCGGATCAGGTGCAGGCTAGGTGCGCTTGCACGCAGCCGAACGCCAAACCTTCCGCCCTGCTTCATGATCTCCGGCTCCTGCAGCGTCATCTCCTCCAGAAGCGGCGGCACCAAGCCATATCCTGTTTCCCGCACGGCCTGAAGCGCCTGCGCGACGTGATCGTATTCCCGCTTTGCTGTCACCAGCTCCCGCAGCAGAGAGAGCAGATGCGCGTCACTCTTGATCTCTGTTCCGCACTGCTCGGCCAGAATCTGATTAAACAAGCCTTCCTTCAGATTCATTTGCAGCGTCGCTGTGCCGCTTCCATGCTCAACAGCCTTTTCCGCTACGCTGTCAAGATACGGATTCTCTCCCACACTCTGCGCAAAGCGGTGCACGTCCTCAATGCGCAGATTCTGCGGCGCCGCATCCACAAGGCTGTTCATCAGGCTTTCAAGCAGCCAATGATCGCTGTCCAATGCGCCCAGCCACTCCGGCGTCTGGATACTCAGGGAAACCACCGGAAACTGCCCGAGCACCTTTTCCAACACATTTCGGATATCCTCTTCCACAATCTGCGCGACGTTCAGCGCCACCACAGGCACACCATAGTCATTCTCCAGCGTTCTGCGCAGTGCCTGGGTCTTGGCGCTGGCCGGGTTTTCCGTGTTCAGGATCACAGCAAACGGTTTTTGCAACGACTTCAGCTCTTCAATGACCCGCGCTTCTGCGGGCACATAGCTGCTTCTGGGCAGATCTGTCACGGTACCGTCCGTCGTAATGACCAAACCAATCGTCGAATGCTCACCGATGACCTTCTGCGTGCCGATCTCCGCTGCGCGTTCAAAGGGAATCTCTCCGTCAATCCAGGGCGTACGCACCATGCGAATCTCTTCGCCTTCCTGCGTGCCCAGCGCACCATCCACCAGATACCCCACGCTGTCAATCAGCCGGAGCTTCACACGGTTCTCGGAAGGCAGTGTCACCTCCACCGCATCGTTAGGCACAAACGCAGGCTGTGTCGTCATGATCGTCCGCCCCGAGCCGCTCTGCGGCAGTTCATCCTGCGCTCTTGCGCGGATGTGCGCGTTCTCTATGCCCGGAATCACGAGCTTTTCCATGAATTTCGTGATGAAGGTTGACTTGCCCGTCCTCACCGGTCCGACGATGCCGATATACACATCGCCCTGTGTTCTTTCCGATATATCCCTGTACAGGTCGTAAGCTTGCATATCATCCCTCCCTGCCGTCACGCAAACGTATGCGCGCAGCGGACAGGATATGCAGCAGCATGCTTACAGCGTCGTATCTGCAGGAACCTGCAGCTCGATCACAAATTCCAGCTCTTCTCCCTTGGGTATGCGGTCCTGCACCGTCAGCGCAGACAGCCCCGGAATCCGGTAAACCGTCAGCGTCACGGTCTGCCCCGGCTGCTTGCTGGCAATATGGTTGGTCAAATCGGTGTGCAGCGTGATGCGCTCGCCATCCACACGGATGATGATGTCATCCGTCCGAATACCCGCCTGATCAGCCGGACTGCCCTTGTTCACCGCGCTGACATATACGCCCGCAGGCAGCATACCGTCGGTCGGTTCCTCGCTGCCGCGCAGTGTCATCACCGAGATACCCAGCTTGGGCCGCGTCACCTTACCATATTGAATCAGGCTGTTGACCACCGGCTGCACCACATCCATCGGAATCGCCATCGCGATCCCCTCAATGCTCGCCACACCCCGACTGCCGGACGAACTGAACTTGAGCGACGGAATGCCGATCAGCTCGCCGCGCGTGTTGAACATGCCGCCGCCGCTGTTGCCCGAGTTGATCGCCGCGTCGGTTTGCAGCATCTTGACGATCGACGAACCTTCCAGCTCGCGGTTAAGCGCGGATACCACACCGTCACCGTGTCGGCAAACTGCTTGCCCAGCCGATTGCCGATGACAATCGCCCAGTCACCCACGCGCACATCCTGCGCGTTGCCCATCCGGACTGCCGGCAGCTCCACATCCTCCATCACGCGCAATACAGCCAAATCCGTCAGCTCATCCACGCCGACAATCTCCGCTTTCAGATATTGACCCTGCCAGAGCACCTGCACGTCGCTTGCGCCCTCGACGACATGATAGTTGGTCACAACATGCCCCTGCGTCGTCACCACAACGCCGGAGCCCGTTGATTGTTCGACCAACTCCGTCTGGCCACTGATGATGCTGTATGTGTTGGCTCGGTTTCTCACGCCGACCACGCACGGCATCACCACATTGGCTACATCCGCAAAGGGACTTGCCGTCCCGGCAAGCGACGCCACGTATTCGCCCTGCGCATATACGGTCCGCGTTTCTCCATCCGCTTCTTTGCCAATAAAAAGAATCGCAGCGAGCGTTCCCATGAGCAGGACGCCCGCTGCAATTTCGCGTTTTACTTCCATGTGCTCACCCCTGGCTTATCATAGCCCAAGAGGAGCAAAACTATCACAGATTATCGGAGCGACACAATGGTCACGCCGGTTTCCCCCTCGCCGTAGCGGCCCAGGCGGAAACTGCTCACGCACGGATGGCGGCGCAGGCAGTCCTGTATGCCTGCGCGCAGGATGCCCGTACCGTTGCCGTGAATGATCGACACCTCGCCAAGAGAAGAGAGCATCGCATCGTCGAGGAATTTCTGCACTTCGGGCAGGGCCTCATCCAGCGCCATGCCGCGCACATCGAGCTCCTGCCGCACCGTACGCGTCGTCACATCCACGCGCTGCTCACGCATGGACTTTTTGCGCTCGAGCTTTTTCTGCTCCTTCTTGAGCATCTGCTGGGTCGAGGTCATCGTGCGCAGATCGGACAGCTGCGCGCGCATCTTCATCATGCCCACCTTCAGCTGCACATAGCCCTTCGCGTCCGGTTCGGTGACGATGGTGGCATCCACGTCCATCGATGCGATGTGCACCATATCGCCGGGCTTGACGGTCTTAGGAATCTCGCCGCCGACCTCTTTTTTCTCCGCCAGCGCCTCCTGCGCCTGCTCCATCTTCTTCTTGACGCGCTGGATTTCGTGCTCCTGTGCACCGCCCGACTTCTTCATCGCGCGCAGCTCGGCAATCATCGCCTCCGACTCGCGCCGCGTGTTCTCCACGATGCGCTTGGCCTCATCCTTCGCTTTCCTGATCGCGCGGTCGCGCTGATCTTCCAGCTTCTTGCGCTCAGCCTCCGCCTGATTGCGGATCGCCACCATCTCCTGGCGGGCCTCCTCGGCAATCTTGCGCTCCTTCTCCGCGATCTGGCGGTGATACTCCGCGTTGGCAATGACATCCTCAAAGCGCACCGCTTCCTTGGAGAGCAGAGCCTTCGCCTTGTCGATGACAAACTCCGGCAGGCCCAGCTTGCGGGAGATTTCAAAGGCATTGGATTTGCCCGGAATGCCGATGGACAGGCGGTACGTCGGCCGCAGCGTCGCCACGTCGAACTCCACCGAGGCGTTCTCCACCCCCGGCGTCGTCAATGCGAATTCCTTCAGCTCGCTGTAATGCGTCGTCGCCACCGTGCGCGTATGCATGGTCAGGAGCGTCGAAAGGATCGACTGCGCCAGCGCCGCGCCCTCCGTCGGATCGGTGCCTGCGCCCAGCTCGTCAAAGAGCACGAGCGAATCCGGCGTCACGTTTTCCAGAATCGTGACGATGTTCTTCATGTGTCCGGAGAACGTGGAGAGCGACTGCTCGATCGACTGCTCGTCGCCGATATCGGCAAAGACGTCGTCAAACACCGCCAGCTCCGTACCGTATTCCGCAGGAACCTGCAGGCCTGCCTGCGCCATCAGCGTAAACAGACCGGTGGTCTTGAGCGTGACCGTCTTGCCGCCGGTGTTCGGGCCGGTGATGATCAGGCTGGTGAAGTCTTCGCCCAGACGGATATCCAGCGGAACCACCTTCTGCGGATCAATCAGCGGATGGCGGCCGCGGACGATCTTGATGCGGCCCTCGCCGTTGATCTTGGGCTCCACAGCAAACATCTCACGAGCGAGCGACGCCTTGGCAAATGCAAAGTCCAGCTGTGCAAGTATCGCCAGATTGTCGGCCATCGCGGGCGCATCCGGTGCAATCTGCGCAGACAGCATCCGCAGAATCCGCTCGATCTCCGCGTGCTCGCTGGCGATGAGCTGCTTGAGCTCATTGCCGATCTCCACGACGGACATTGGCTCCACAAAGATCGTCGCGCCGGTGGCAGACTGATCATGCACGATGCCGGGCACCATGGAACGGTACTCCTGCTTGACCGGCAGCACATACCGGTCGCCGCGCATGGTGATGATCGCTTCCTGCAGGTATTTGGCGTACGTCGTGCTGTGGATCATGCTGTTGAGGCGCTCGCGCACGCGCTCGTTGCAGGCACGCATCTTGCGGCGAATGGCAAACAGCTCCGGGCTGGCGCGATCCGCAATCTCTTCCTCGCTGATGATCGCATCGGTGATCGCCTGCTCAACACTCTTGAATGTCGAAAGCCTTGAGGCATTCGCCGTGATCATCGGCGTGCCCTCCCGATCGCTGACCAGCGCATCGCGGCAGGCGCGCGCTGCGCGCAGCGAAGCGCCGATATCCATCAGCGCGCGCGGAGACAGCGTCGAACCGATTTCCGCCAGATGCAGCTGCGTGCGCACATCGGAAAAGGCAATCATCGGCGTGCCGCCCAGATAGGTCAGCAGGTCGTGCGCCTCTCGCGTTTCCTGTTGCATGCGGCGCACATCCTCGATGCGGTTGACCGGCTCCAGGCTGTCGCACAGCGCCGCACCCATATCGGACACGCAGTACTGCGAAAGCTGCGCGCGAATCTTGCCGAATTCCAGCACGCGCAGGGATCTTTCCGTCATGGTTTTCTCCTTTACTCGACGCCCCGTGCCAGATGGCCGGATGTCGCAAACTCCGCCGCTTCGTGCACAGCCACGCCGCTGTCCACGATGCTGCGATAGGACACAACAATTTCCTTCTGCCGCTCAAGCGGCTCGTCGGTGAAGCTCATGCGCAGGGCAACGCCCGCGTCGTACAGCTTCCTGGCGAAACGCGCCATATCCGTCGGCACGCTGTTGTACAGGCGAACGACGCAGCCGTGCGCCATCTTCTGGCGCTTGGCCGGGAAGCGATAGCCCTTCCTGTCGG
Source organism: uncultured Clostridia bacterium (assembly GCA_945948915.1). Classification (GTDB taxonomy): domain Bacteria; phylum Bacillota; class Clostridia; order Christensenellales; family Aristaeellaceae; genus Ventricola. The sequence continues at coordinate 5,544 of CAMFCQ010000034.1, forward strand.
TGTATACCTGCGGGCAGCCGCCGTTTGCCGCACAGGCATTGCAGGCGGCATCCTGTCTGTCGTCTCCCGCTTTCGTTCGCCTCGGGCAGTGGCTCAGCAGCATCAGCTGCGCGCGCCCATAGGCCTCAACTTCATAATTGCCGCCGCAGGCCTGCAGTTCTCTCAGTTCCTTATAGCTCAGTTCACAGGAAGCCGTCAGCCGCCTGGCGCCCAACGCGGTATGAAAGGCGGCGCTTTCCCCGTTCATCACATTGAGCCCCTGGCCGCCGAAGACATCCACCGGCCATTCAAGCCCGAACTGCCCCACATTGTTGGCCACAACGCCGGCGATTTGCGCGGCATGCCGGCACACGCACGCATGAATCTCACTGAGTTCTTCGGTGCTCATCACGGCGGGCAGCACGAGCACCGGCCTGACGTCAGGATGCTGCTCAAGCGCTTCCTCTATCGATGCCGGCGTCATGACCTGAGGCTCCCAGTAAAACGCATCCGCGCCGCACGAAAGCAGATCTTTGGCGTCCGCAAGCTGCTCACTCTGTGCAATCAGCAGGTGCTGCTGCGCAGGCATGTCCGCCGGCATAGCCTGAGCCTTTGCATCGCTGTGAACGATCTGCGTCCTTGCCGCCTTCATCGCCGCCAGTGCTTCACGGCGCAGGCTGTTGAGCATACCCGCTGTCATAAACGCCTGCTCGCTGTGCAGCGCTAGCGATTCAAGCACGTATGGCGTGCCGCCCATTTTCGCAAGCTGCTTCATGGCGCTTTCCTGATCAAGCGCGCGCTGCTGCGCGCGATCGACCAGCTGCTCGCCCACAGCCTGTACGACATGCCCATCCGAATCACGCAGCTCCAGCACAGGTTTGCTGCCCGGCATCGCCGTCAGCGTTGCCGTAAGCGGAATGCGTGCATTCTCCTGTGCCATGATGCCGCGGATCTCAGCCATCTGCTTCGCATCCGTCAGCCGGTACAGGACATCGCCAGGCCCAAATCTGCCCGAGGGGATGCGCACCGTGGCCTCCGTGCCGCAGCAGATATCGCTGCCCGAATACGTAAGGTCGATTTCCTCCTTGCCGCGCACCTGCAGGCCGTCGCCGTCATTCAGGCTTTCCTCCATCAGCACCTTGGCCAGCGAGCCGCGCATGGCGGTGATCTTGCCCACGCGGATGCCCCAATGGTTCGGCCGCTCCCAGCTCATCAGCGCCGCATTGCTGCGGCCCATGACGTAGCCCTCTGTAAAGCCGCCGCGGTTGAAGATCTGCTTGAGTCCTTGAATGGTCGTTTCGCTCGCCTTGTACGGCACATGTGCCTGCGCCGCATCAATGGCCTCCCGGTACGCCCTTGTGACCACGCCGACATATTCCGGGCGCTTCATGCGTCCCTCCAGCTTGAAGGAATAGACGCCCGCGTCGCGCATCTGCGGAATCCTGTCGATCAGCATCAGATCGCGCGTAGAGAGCAGATAGCCGCTCGTTCCGTCATCCAGATGATAGGGCAGCCGACATGGCTGGGCACATCGTCCGCGATTGCCGCTTCTTCCGCCAATCATGCTGGAAAACAGGCATTGGCCCGAGACCGCCACGCACAGCGCACCATGCGCAAACGCTTCAATCTCCACGCCTGTATCCGCCATGCGCCTCAGTTCCGCGAGCGAGCACTCGCGCGCAGGCACCACGCGCGTGAGACCCAGACCGCCAAGCAGTTTTGCGCCCTGCGCGTTGCCCACCGTCATCTGCGTGCTGGCGTGCAGCGTCAGCTCCGGAAAGCGCTCCCTCGCGATACGGACCACGCCCAGATCCTGAACAATCGCCGCATCCACGCCGGTGTCCACCAGCAGCTCCAGCACGTCGCACAGATCGTCCACCTCACACTGCTTGACCAGCGTGTTGACCGTCACATAGATCTTCCTGCCCCGCTCGTGCGCATAGTCAACCGCTTCTTTCAGCTGCTGGTCATCAAAATTGCCTGCATAGCTTCGCGCGCCAAATGCCGTGTAACCCAGATACACTGCATCTGCGCCGCAGGAAACGGCCGCTACAAGCGCTTCGCGGTTGCCCGCCGGGGAAAGCAGTTCCATAAATCCTCCATTTGAAAACGCGGCGACAAAGAGCTTCCTCTCCTGCCGCCGCCAGATGCTTACGCTTTGTCCTTCGGCTGCAGGGCAGCCAGCTCCTTTTTCAGGCGTACATTCTCATCCTGTGCGCGAAACAGCTCATCAGCGAGCGTCATCGCCGTAAGCGTAGGCACCACATTTTCACCCGCGCGGGTCGTGATGGACACCTCTCGCATCCTGCGATCCACATAGCGCGCAAGCCGCTGCACCTGCGCCGCGTCCTCGTTGGTCAGAAGTGTGTAATCGCGGCCCATCAGATGGATGACCACCTTGTTCTTTTTCACAGGCGCCTCCTGATCAGAATCTGCTGCTCTTGAGCTTCTCCGCCTTGTATTCTACACCAAAGGTTTCCACGCGCACAGACTTCATCTTCTGATCCTCGTACGGTTTGTCATTGCGGCGGTCGCGCGGCGCGGACACAATCGCGTCGGCGGTCTCCATGCCCTCGGTCACCTTGCCGAACGCGGCATACTGCCCGTCCAGATGCGGCGCATCCTCGACCATGATGAAGAACTGGCTGCCGGCAGAGTTGGGCATCATGCTGCGCGCCATGGACAGCACACCGCGGGTATGCTTGAGCGGATTGGCAAAGCCGTTGCGCGCAAACTCTCCGCGGATCGAGTAGCCCGGGCCGCCAATGCCCTGGCCCATCGGATCGCCGCCCTGGATCATGAAGCCCGGGATCACGCGATGGAAGATCACGCCGTCATAGAAGCCGCTGTTGGCCAGCTCCACAAAGTTCGCCACGCTGTTGGGCGCCGTCTCCGGGTACAGCTCACCCTTCATGGTCATGCCGTTCTCCATCTCAATGGTAAAAATCGGATTGCTCATGGTCTTCTCCTCCTGAAAATGATGAAATAAGAATTGGGAATTACAGGGTATGCATCCTGCACAGCGACAACAGATTGCCGCTCAGCAGCGTTTTTACATCGCGCTCAATCGCAGCGCTTTCCAATGCGTAGCCGCTTCGGGCCAGCGGCAGATAGGCGTTCGCCAGCGCCTGCCAGATGCTTTCCCTGGCCAGCAGCCAGCGGCCGAGCATCTGCTCCGGCTGCTTCGCCTGCGCGCTGTAGGGCACAAAGCGCGTGCCGAGCTTTCCCAGCGCCCTGCTAATATGGGCAGGATCGTGCAGGCAGACCAGCAGCCTTGTGCGCCTGACAGCCGCATCTATCAGATGAGGCTCAAGCGCTTCCTGTGTTCCGGCCAGCGCTCTCACGCCGTCAAATTCGTCCAGCATCAGCGCGAAGCTATCAATCTCCTCACCGGAATCGAGCTGCACGTGCAGCGCATAGCCGTTGTCCTGACACAGCGGCAGCAGACAGTAGCGCAGCGCCTGTTCATCAAAGCGCTCCAGCAGAAGATTGCGCGCACCGCAGGCCTGCGCGCAATCAGCTATCCTTTGCGCCGCACCGGCATAGTCCACGCCGTAGCGACCGGGCACAAACAGACCGCTGTCTGCCGCAATCAGCGGTTCAAGCCGGTCATCGTCAAAGTGTATCGCCTTCTCCATCGGCACGCGCACAAGCACACACCGGGCGTGCATCGTGTCGAGCACCTCGCGCATATACGCCGGGCGTTCGTACTCCGTCGCCATCTCCTGCGCGCGGTCAATGTCCTTCACCGGCAGATGCATCGCGTCAAGCGCCGCAAACATCGCAGCCGCATCCGGCTCAAACGGCGTATGCTCTGCCGTCGTGCGGCGAAGTGCTTCGCCAGGCGTCGCCGCCGGATGCGCCCATGTGTCAAGCATTGCCTCCACACCGATTTCGCCGCTGAGCACGTCAAAGTCGAGCAACGCCTCGCAGACCTCTGCGCGCCGCACCATCTGCTTGACGCAGCGGCGCAGCTCCTGTTTATCGCTGATCATCATGCAGCACTCACGCTCCTTCGCCCGCCTGCGCAAGGCGCTTTGCCTTCTGTTCAAAAGCCTCGCGCTTGCGCGCCGCCATTTCGTCAACGCGCTCGATATACTGCTCAATATTCGCTATATTCGGTGCGCGCAGGATCTTTTCCTCTTGCCGCATCACACATTTTGAGATTCCGCCCGCGCCCAGAGCCAGCACGCTGGTGGTCTCCTCCATGTTGTCGATGTTATAGCGGCAGATGCTTTGTGGCCTCGCATAGCCCACGTTTTCCAGATTCTGCGCCATGTACTTCTGCCTGTACAGGTAATAGGCCCGCATGCCCATTGCATGCGCGGTTTCCCGTCCCAGCGCCACCATGCGCGCCGCGTCCTCTTCCTGCTGCTGATACCTCTGCTCATGCAGCCTGGAGGAACGCTTCACCGCCAGCGTATGCACGGTCAGGCTGTCCGGGCTCAGTTTGCGGATCACGTCAAGCGTGTGCGCAAACATCCCGTAGTCCTCGCCCGGCAGCGCGGCGATCACATCCATGTTGATATCGTCAAAGCCCAGTTCCCGGGCAAGATGATAACAGTCAATCGTCTGCTGCGCGGTATGCGCGCGTCCAATGACGCGAAGCGTCTCGTCGTTCATGGTCTGCGGGTTAATACTGATGCGCGTCACCGGATGGCTGCGCAGCATGGACAGCTTCTCGCGATCCAATGTGTCCGGCCTGCCGGCCTCCACCGTCAGTTCATGCAGCGTGCCGAAGCGGCGCTGCATGTGGTCAAGCAGACGGTCAAGCTGCGCGGTGGTCAGGCTGCTGGGCGTGCCGCCGCCGATATAGCCGACGCGGATGTCCAGCCCCATGTCGCGGACCATATCGCTGCACAGATCGATCTCGCGAAACAGCGCGGCAAGATACGGCTCGACCAGTTTGCCATTGCCGATCTCGCCTGACGAGAACGAGCAGTACGAGCAGCGCGTCGTGCAGAACGGAATGCCAATATACAGATCACAGGCATTCTGCGGCCGCTCAATCAGCCCCTCCTGCGCAGTGATGATCTCATCCAGCAGATCAAGCTTCTCCTCCGACAGGTCGAAAAGCTGCGCCAGCGCAGCCCGCGCTTCCTCGCGGTTCTTGCCGCCCTCCATCTGCTGGTAGTACAGCCGCGTCGGGCGAATGCCCGTCAGCGAGCCCCAAGCCGGACGGCGGCCCGTTACCTCTTTCATCAGCCTGTAGCAGCAGCGCTTGATCAGGCGCTTGAGCTGGCGCTTTTCCTCCAGACCGCCGCAGGTGACTTCCTCGCCGCGCAGCGTCTCAGCCTTGCTGACATCTCCACCGCTGAGCAAGAAGCTCTCCGTCCATACGCCGTCCTCCAGCGCATGGGTGTGCTCAAGCAGCGCATCGTGTGTCTCCTGCGGCATAACCGCCGCACCCTCGCCATAGAACAGGCGCACGACGTCCGCGATGTCGTTGCGAAAACCTTCAAACGGCGTCTCGATGGCGATTTTCACGCAAAGTTCCCCCGTTCCCAGGCAATCTTCGTCTTCATGCCGTGGCCGGGATAAGCCACCGTCTGAGCGGGCAGCTGCATCAGCTTCTCAAGCGATGCGATCATCTCCTGTGCGTCGCCGCCTGGCAGGTCGATTCGGCCATAGCTCCTGTAAAAGAGCGTATCTCCGCAAAAGAGCGTGCTGCCGCTCAGATAGCAGACGCCGCCGGGCGTATGGCCGGGCGTATGCAGCACGGTCAGCTCAAGACCAGCCTCGCGAACCACATCGCCGTCCTGCAGCAGAACATCCGCTTGCGGCAACACGAGCGATGTATTGATCACCTGGCTGAGGTTGAGCGACGGGCTGCGCAGCGCCTGCGCGTCCTGCGCATGCACATAGAGCTTCGCACCACGGTCAAGCCACGGCTGCGCATGGAGCATGTGGTCAAAATGCGCGTGGGTCAGCAGAACGGCATCTACCTTCCGCTCTCCAACGGCTTCTGCGACATGCGCTTCCTCTGCGCCGGGATCGATGAGCACGCAGCTTTCGCCGCCTGCGCAGCCCACCACATAGGTGTTCACATCCAGCGGACCGCCGGTCACCGTGCGGATATCGAGTTCTGCCATCAGAATGTCCTCCTGGAATCAAGCAGCATCGTCACCGGGCCGTCGTTGATCAGAGAGACCTTCATGTCCGCCTGGAAAATGCCGGTCTCCACATGAATCCCCTTCTCTCTCAGGCCCTGACAATACGCCTCGTACATGGGCACTGCCACATCGGGACGCGCTGCCTGAGAAAAGCTCGGCCGACGGCCATGCCGCGCATCACCCAGCAGCGTAAACTGGGAGATCGCCAGAATCTCTCCGCCCACATCCAGAATGGAGCGATTCATCTTGCCCGCATCATCCTCAAAGATGCGCAGGCCTGCCGTCTTCTCCACGCCGTAGCGCACGTCATCCAGCGTATCGCCTTCCTCCACGCCGCACAGCACCATGAATCCCTTGCCGATCTGCCCGACAACATTTCCGTCCACCCGGACGCTGGATTCCAGCACCCTCTGAATTACCAGTCTCATGCGTACCTCTTTCTATTTGGAAACTGAAGAATCATACAATGCGCACAGAATGCTGCCCTGCGCCCTCCTAAAAGCAGGAGCGCGCACGGCACGCCGTTACACGCGGAAGATCTCGATCGTATCCTGCCGCTTGGCAATCTGCTTGATGACCCAGTCAAGCTCCTGCTTGCTGGCCACCTGCAGCGTCAGCTCGATGGTACAGGTCTGGTTGCTGTTCACGCGCGCATTGAGCGCGCAGACCGTCACCTTCTGCGCAGACAGGTAGCTCATCAGATCAGCCAGCAGGTTGCTCCTGTCTGCCGCCAGAATCTGAATCGAGCCGTTATAGGAGGAGTTTGTCGTCTCGGACCACTCCGCATCGATCCAGCGCGCCGGATCGTGCGATGCGTTGACGTTCACGCACTCGCGCGAGTGGATCGTCACGCCGCGCCCGCGCGTGATATAGCCGATGATCTCATCGCCCGGCAGCGGCGTGCAGCACTTGGCAAAGTGCACCTGGCATCCGGGCAGACCGGCTACGCGGATGCCCATGTCCTCCTTGGAGGTGGACTTGCCGCCCCTGGCAGGCGTGGGCTCCGCCGCCACGCGCGGCAGAACCGGCACCAGCGGCTTTTCGTGGCTCTTTTGTTCCTCGCGAAGGCGCGTGACCACATGTGCCGCCGTGATGCCGCCGCAGCCAACCGCTGCGTACAGATCGTTGAGATCGGCAAAGGAGAACTTGCGCAGCATCGGCTCGGCATATTCCGGCTTCATGAGCGAAGAGATGCTCACCGCCTGGCGCTTCGCCTCGGCATCCAGCATCTGCTTGCCCATGGCGATGTTCTCATCCTTGAGTTCCTTCTTGTAGAAATTGCGAATTTTGGCCTTTGCCTGCGAGGTCTTGACGATCTTGAGCCAGTCACGGCTGGGGCCCTTGCTGTTCTGCTGGGTGATGATTTCGACAAAATCACCGGTCTGGAGCTGCGCATCGAGCGTCACAATGCGGCCATTGACTTTGGCGCCCACGCATTTGTTGCCGACCGCGCTGTGGATGCGGTAGGCAAAGTCGATCGGCGTCGCGCCGCTGGGCAGATCGACAATCTCGCCCTTGGGCGTGAAGACGAAGATTTCATCGCTGAACAGATCGACCTTAAGCGACTTGATGAACTCCTCAGAGTCACGCATGTCGTTCTGCCAGTCCAGAATCTGCCGCAGCCAGTAGAGCTTGTTGTCCAGGCCGTCCGCCGCATGCTTGCCTTCCTTGTAGCGCCAGTGCGCCGCGATGCCGTATTCTGCGATGCGGTGCATCTCATAGGTACGAATCTGCACCTCGAAGGGCATGCCGTTTTCACCCACAACCGTCGTATGCAGCGACTGGTACATGTTGGGCTTGGGCATGGAAATATAGTCCTTGAACCGGTTGGGCACCTGCTTCCAGAGCGTATGCACGATACCCAGCACCGCATAGCAGTCCTGCACGCTGTTCACCAGCACACGAAGCGCGATCAGGTCGTAGATCTGCTCAAAGGGCTTGTGCTGGAGCACCATCTTGCGGTAGATGCTGTAAAAGTGCTTTGGCCGGCCATCGATCTCAAACTGAATGCCCATCTCTTTAATCTTGTCGCCCAGCGTCTGCATCACGGACTGGATGTTCTGCTCACGCTCGGCACGCTTCATGCCGACCTTGGCAATCAGGTTCTGATAGCCGTCCGGGTCGAGATACCGCAGGCACAGGTCTTCAAGCTCCTGCTTGATCTTGTACACGCCCAGGCGGTGTGCCAGCGGGGCGTAAATATCCAGCGTCTCCTGCGCAATGCGGCGCTGGCTCTCCGGAGACTGCGCCTTGAGCGTACGCATGTTGTGCGTGCGGTCTGCCAGCTTGATGAGCACAACGCGGATATCCTTGCTCATCGCCAGGATCATCTTACGGATGGATTCCGCCTGCTGCTCCACGCGGGAGGAAAAGTCAAGCCGTTTGAGCTTGGTGACGCCGTCCACCAGCAGGGCGACCTCCTGGCCGAATTCCCTGCTGATGACCTCCAGCGTCACGTTCTCACAGTCCTCCACCGTATCATGCAGAAGACCGGCAGCAATCGTCGGCGGATCCAGCATCAGCTTCGCCAGAATGCCCGCAACAATCAATGGATGGATGAAATACGGTTCACCGGATTTGCGCTTCTGCCCCTCATGCGCCTTCTCCGCGAAGCGATATGCCTTTTCAACCAATGCCACGTCGGCATCCGGATGGTACTTGACCACCAGAGCGATCAGTTCATCCAGATTTTTGCATTCATCATGTGTCAATCAGGTATACCTCCTTCGCTGCCAATTCCCTTGATGCTGATCAGCTTGCCGCGCAGCGGACTCGCCTCCAGCGAAACCTTCCCGCTTTTGAGCATGGTATAGCGCAGCGGCTCATCTGTGAATTCGATCAGGCTGAGTTCGCGAAAGATGCTCATCGCGCACAGCACCTGACTCTCAGCTAGCCCCGTTTCAGCAGCCAGGGAATGAATCGTGTATTCCAATTTTTCTCTTTGGCGCAGCACGCGGTAAACCGCGCGCAGAGCATCGTCATCCGGCAGCAGCCTGCCGCAGGCGCGCACCGTATGCGTGCCCATGTCCGTGACCTCGATCACACGGGCGTCCGGGAAGCGCTCAAGCGCCAATGCCCGTTCCTCGTCGCTGATGAAGCCGTCCAGCGCAACAATCGCTTTGGGATGGCAGTTGAGCTTGTCCCAGTCCGGCGCCATGACCAGTGTATTGAAGCTTCGGATATCGTCTAGGGCGTGCACGGCATAGTCAATCTGCGCATGCAGAATGGCCAGGTGAATGTTGAGCATCTTGAGCGCGGAAACCGTATGCACACACAAAAGCGTTCCCTGATAGGCCGTCAGCAATTCTCCACCGAGGACTTTCTTTGCTTCTTCAAGCTTCATGCGCTCGATGCGCCGCAGATCTGCTCCGCGCGTAGGCATGCCCAGCATGCCCAGCATGGCTGCATCGATCTCGCTTTCCCTGCGCTGGCACTCCGTGAGGAACGCCTTCGCCGGCGCATAGGCCTTGAGCTGGCGCAGCTCACACTGCACGCTCCGCCTGTCCTGCCACTCATTGATGGAAAGGCCCACGACAGCCTCGACCACCTCCGGCATTGAGTGCGCCCTGTCGCCCATCCGGAAGCCGATGGCATTGCGCATCTCGCTTCCGTTTGACAATCTCATGCGCAGATGCGCACCCTCCTTGCCGATCGTACGCACGTCGGTCGTGTGCACGCCGCGCACGCAGAAGACCGGCGCGGGATTGCCAAAGCCCGTAGGCTGCATCGAGGAAAACGCCTGAACAAGCGACTCGGTCATGTCGCTCAGTTCGAGTTCAAGGTCATATTCCTCCGTTGGAATGAATGCCTCCGGCTCGGACTGTTCAAGAATCGCGTGCGTCAGCCGTCGCTTGAATTCCGGTACATGCTTTGTCTCAATCGTCAGGCCGGCCGCCTGCGCATGGCCGCCAAAGCGGACAAACAGGTCGCGGCAGGTTGACAGCGCCCGGTGGATATCCACGCCCGGGATCGAGCGCGCCGACCCGACACACACCTCGCCATCCTTTGACAGCAGAATCGCCGGCCACTTGTACTTCTCCACCAGACGCGAAGCCGCCAGTCCGATCACGCCGGGGTTCCAGCCCCCGCCGCAGACAACGATCGCACGTTCGTTGAGGAAATCGATCTCCCTGCGCGTCATCTCATCCGCCTGGGCGAAAATCTCCAGTTCCAGCTCACGGCGCTTGGTGTTGTCTTGATCCAGCTCCGCCGAGATCTCACGCGCGGTCTCTATTTTGCGTGTCGTCAGCAGCTCCACGCCGCGGGAGGCCAGAGCAAGGCGTCCACCCGCATTGATGCGCGGCGCCATGCGGAAAGCCACGTCGGAAGCGGACACAGACTTTGCATCCACGCTCGCAGACTCCATCAGGGCGATCAGACCCGGGCGCTGCGTATGCGACATGGCCTTGAGGCCGAAGGAGACGATCACGCGGTTTTCATCCAGCAGCGGCACGATGTCGGCAATCGTCGCCAGCGCCGCCAATTCCCACAGGGACTCAATCGCCTCCATGCCGCCCAGCGCCTGCACCAGCTTGAAGGCCACGCCCGCGCCGCACAGGCGGCGAAACGGATAATTGCCCAGCAGCGGATTGAGCACGGCGGAACACCGGGGCAGCTGCGGACCGAGCTGGTGGTGATCGGTGACGATCACGCGCATGCCCAGCTCCTGCGCACGAGCCACCTCGTCCGGGCAGGTAATGCCGCAGTCCACGGTGATGAGCAGCCTGGCATGCGCAGCGATCTGCTCAACCGCCGCCATGTTCAAGCCGTATCCCTCGCCATGCCGGTCCGGGATATAATAGCCAGCCTTCGCGCCCTGTTTGCGCAGATAGGTCAGCAGAATGGCCGTCGCCGTCACGCCGTCCACGTCGTAATCGCCGAAGACGACAATCTCCTCGTTTTTCGCAATCGCATCCCGGATGACCGCAACCGCCTTGTCCATGTCCTGCATGCGCATCGGATCGTGCAGGTCTTCCATCTTCGGATGCAGATACTTCTCGATCTTCTCCGGCGTATCGATCCCGCGATCCAAAAGCAGGCACAGCAGCTGATGCGGTACGCCGAGCGACGCAAGCGCCTCCGGGATTTCCCGATCCCTGTCCTGCTTGGGCATGAATCTGAGCATATGTGGCCTCCTTTCTGCAATCGCTGATTTCCGGCTTGGCCGTACGCATGCCGTCATGCGCACCGCCAAACAGGAAAATATCAAAGACCGTAAGGGCGGGTGAAACCGCCCGCCCTTACGATAAATCCTTCTCTTACGCCTTGGCCTTTTTGCCGCGCTTGTCCATCAGCAGCGCCCAGACATAGCCGTTGATGAGGTTCGCGGAATACGTGCCCGCGATGATGCCGATGATCAGCGGCAGCGCAAACTGCTTGATGGAATCGACGCCCAGCACATACAGGGTGACGATGGTGAGCAGGGTGGTGATGGTGGTGTTCAGCGTGCGCGGCAGGGACTCCTTCACGGAAAGATTCACGATCTGCTCACGCGGCAGCTGACGCACGCCCGTCTTGTGCGCATTCTCACGGATGCGGTCAAAGATGATGATGGTGTTGTTGATCGAGTAGCCGACGATCGTCAGCAGCGCCGCAATGAAGGTGGTCTCCACGCGGATGAAGCTGCGCAGGATCACGACGAAGGACAGCATGATCGCCACGTCGTGAATCAGGCCGATGATGGCTGCGATGCCGGAGTACAGATCAAAGCGGAACGCGATGTACACCAGCATGAGCACGGCCGCCAGGGTCAGGCTCTTGATGGCGTTGCTGATCAGCTCGCTGCCGACCACCGCGCCGACGCGGGTGATGTCCACATACTCAATCTCCGGGTAATTAACGGCCAGCTTTGCTTCCAGCTCGGTGCGCAGGTCGTCGGTGTTTTCCACGTCCTTGATGCGGATCTGCACCTGGGTATTGCCTTCGCCGGTCGCAGCGATCTGCGCATCGGTGATGCCGCACGCCTCAAGCGCCGCCGTCACGTCAGCGGTCGTGAACGTGCTGCCCATGTTGTAGGTCATCAAGGTGCCGCCGGTAAAGTCGATGCCCAGGTTCATGCCCATGCCCATCATGGACATGACCAGCGCGATCACGATGATCACAGCAGAAATCAGCGCGCAGGGCTTGAGGCGATTCTTCACTTCAAATTTCATGACATTTCCCTCCTTGCCTTAGCGCACGTAGAGCTTCTGGTTCTTGATGCCGAAGTCGGCGAAGATATCCAGCAGCTTGTGGGTGATAAAGATAGCAGTGAACATGGACGTGACCACGCTGATGCCCAGCGTCAGCGCGAAGCCGCGGATGGAGCCGGTGCCAAAGGCATACAGCACGACAGCCGCAATCACGGTGGTGACATTCGCGTCAATGATGGCGGACAGCGCGTGAGAGAAGCCCATCTTGATGGAAGAGGCCAGCGGACGGCCCACGGCCATCTCCTCACGGATGCGCTCGAAGATGACGACATTTGCGTCGACAGCCATGCCGATGCCCAGGATGATACCCGCAACGCCCGGCAGGGTCAGCTGCGCGCCGGTGAGCGCCAGAAGCAGCACAACGATCATGACGTAAATGGTGAGCGCAATGTCAGCCACCAGGCCGCACAGGCGATAACGGAAGAGCATGAACAGCATGACCAGCGCCACGCCGATCGCACCGGCCAGGATAGCCTTGTCAAGCGCCTCGACGCCCAAGGTCGCGGAAATCGCACTGACCTCCAGCTGGGTCAGGTTCAGCGGCAGCGCGCCGGACAGGATCAGCGTTGCCAGGTTCTTGGCCTCATCGGCGGTAAAGTTGCCGGTAATCTGGCCCTGGCCGCCGGCGATGACGCTGTTGACGGTCGGTGCAGAGATGGTCTCGCCGTCCAGCGTGATGGAGATGGTCTTGCCGATGTTGGCGGCGGTCGCCTCGGCAAACAGCTTTGCACCCTCGTCGTTCAGCTCGAAGGCCACGCACGGCTGGCCATTCTCGTCCTGAGCCGCCTGCGCGTTCTTGATCATCGCGCCTTCCAGGATGGTCTCGCCGCTTTCATCCACGAAGTACAGCTGCGCCGGAGTACCGATGATGCGCAGGATCTCGTTGGGATCGGAGACGTTCGGAATCTCCACGCGGATACGATCGGCACCCTGACGGGTAACGGTCGCCTCGGTGAAGCCCTGACGGGTCAGACGGCTGGTGAGGATAGACACGGTCGAGCTCATCTTCGTCTCAAACTCCGCAGAGCCATCGTTTTCCGCCGCATAGACGGTGTACACACCGCCGCGCAGGTCCAGTCCCAGGGAGATCGCTTCGCCCCAGGGCTTGAGGTAGTTGACCATCGTGCCCTTGCCGATGCCGAACAGCGCCACATATCCGCAGACAGCGACGACCACCAGGATGGCAATCAGCGAGACGATCGCGCGGGTACGCGGGTTCTTCGGCTTTGCATTTTTCTTCGCCATAGTGATTTTCCTCTCTTTATCTTGTTTGATCGGTTTGCATAAGGCTCGCACCTGTCATACAAATCCGTCTCCCAGCACAAACGCCTGATATACCTCGCGCAGATACGGTCGGCTCTTGAGCACATTGCCGTTCGCATCACATTCCGCGAGGAAATTCAGGACCGGGTTTTCTGTCGCAGGTGCGGACACGCGGCGCTGCACATACTGCTCACGATGATGCGGCGTTCCCGTCTCCGCTCTCGGTGCGGGCGCGCTGACAAACGCTGCGCAAATCAGAGAATCCGTGCGCTCCGGCACGGACGCTTCCCCGTCCTGCGCAGCAATCAGCCGTGAACCGCCGCCCAGCAGCAGACACACGAAGGCGAAGCATACAAGCAGGAGAATAGGCAATTGTTCGCTTCTTCTCGTCATGTGCATCGCCTCCTTTCGCTCAAGGTCAAGAAAACCCAGAATTCAATACTTCATTATATGCACAAATCTTCATATCGTCAAGATTGATGCTTTCAAAATGCATGAATTGGTGAAAAAAAGCGCCGCTTTCACGCGGAAAGCGGCGAATGATGCACCTGTCTGCGCATTATGCGCGAAGAGAAAGCACTGCGTCCAGGATTCGGTCGGCCACCTCGTCCTTCGTCATCAGCGGCAGGGATTCCATCCGATCCCGCGTGATGAACGTCACGACGTTGGTATTCACGTCAAAGCCGGCGCCCGGCGCCGTCACATCGTTGGCGACGATCATGTCGAGGTTTTTCTTGATCAGCTTGCCCTGCGCATGCGCAAGCACGTCGTTGGTCTCCGCAGCGAAGCCCACAAACGTCTGATCCTCGCGCTTGGCTCTGCCAAGCGTTGCCGCGACGTCCGGGTTCTCCACCAGCTCAATCGTCATGTCCTCGCCGCCCTGCTTTTTGATCTTCTGCGGCGCGATCTCGCGGGCACGGTAATCCGCCGGCGCAGCGGACTGAATGATCACGTCCTGCTCCTGCACACATGCAAGCGACCGCTCGAGCAGATCCTGCGTCGTCATGAACGGCACGACCTTCACGCCCTGCGGCGGCTCAATGGACACCGGACCGGTGAGCAGCGTCACCTGCGCGCCGCGCCGCTGCGCTGCGCGCGCGATGGCATAGCCCATCTTGCCGGAGGAGCGGTTGGAAATGTAGCGGACAGGATCGAGCGCCTCCCGGGTCGGGCCGGCGGTCACCATCACGCGCATTCCCTCCAGGTCGCACTTAGCGTCCAGCACGTCCAGCGCGCGCTGCGCAATCACAGCGACATCCTCGAGCTTGCCGGCACCGCTGTCCCCGCAGGCCAGATGGCCGTTTGCCGGTGTGACGACGTGCACGCCGCGCGAAATCAGCGTCGCAAGGTTCTGCTGTGTCGCGGGATTCTCCCACATGCCGGTGTTCATCGCCGGGGCAATCATCACCGGCGCTTTGGTCGCCATGACCGTCGTGGAGAGCATGTCGTCAGCGATGCCGCACGCCATTTTGCCGATGATGTTCGCCGTCGCTGGGGCAATCAGGAAGAGATCCGCGCGCTTGGCCAGCGCGATATGCTCCACCTCCCAGGTCGCCGGTCGCACAAACGTATCCACTGCCACCGGATGCCCGGACAGCGTTTCAAACGTCAGCGGCGCAACAAACTGGCATGCGTTCTTCGTCATCACCACATACACATCGATGCCCCGCTTCTGCAGCAGACGCAGAATTTCACATGCCTTATATGCAGCGATGCCCCCGGTGACACCGAGGACAACGCATTTTTCCATTTGATGATCAGTCATCGCTTTCGACAGCGGTGCGCTCATAGGTGATCAGGCCACGGTTGACCTCGTCAATCGCGATGGAGACGGGCATATTCTCCTTGTCCTTGGCATCGATGAGCGGCGGGATGCCGTCCACCAGCTGGCGGGCACGCTTGGACACCTCAACGACGAGCGTATAGCGGCAATCCGCCTTCTCCAGAAGCTGCAGAATGGTGGGGTTGGTCATGGACATAAACAAGTTCCTCCTCTTGATTCCTCTCAAAACCGGCAAAACGCGTCAAGCCCCGCATGCTGCGTTTGGGATTCGCGCTTTGCGGCACAGCGAACGATCGGTCAGATCTGATGCGTCTCCTTCAGATAGATATCGCGCAGCTCGCGATAAGCCGCATCGACGTCTTCTCCGTTGATGATCCGATATCGGTACCTGGGGGCAAAGGTGATCTCCTCGCGCGCGGTTTCAAGCCGTGCGCGCACCTTTTCCTCGTTCTCGGTGCCGCGGCCGCGCAGGCGGCGCTCCAGCTCCTCAAAGCTCGGCGGCAGCACAAAGATGCTCACGCATTCGGGCATGCGCTCCATCACCTGCATCGCGCCCTTGACCTCGATCTCGAGCAGCACGTTTTTTCCCTGCTCAAGCAGGCTCAAAACGTAGGGCTTCGGCGTGCCGTAGCAATTGCCGGCAAACTGCGCATATTCCAGAAAGTCATTATTCGCGATACGGTTTTCAAATTCCTGCCTGCTGATGAAAAAGTAATGCTTTCCGTCGATCTCGCCCTCGCGCGGCGCGCGCGTGGTGGCCGACACGGAAAACGCGATCTGATCGCCAAACTCGGCAAACAGCTTTGAATTCAGCGTTCCCTTGCCCACGCCGGACGGGCCGGAGAAGACAAACAGCGTTCCCCTCTTTTGCTGCATCAGGGTTCTTCCTCCTCCACAATCGTGGTGTTGTCCTTGACGTCAAAGCGATGCGCGATGGTCTCCGGCTGAACCGCCGAGAGAATCACATGGTCGCTGTCGGAAATGATCACGGCGCGTGTACGTCGGCCATACGTTGCGTCAATCAGGCGGCGTTCTTCCTTCGCCTCCTGGACGATGCGCTTGACCGGCGCGGAATCCGGGCCGATGATCGCGATGATGCGGCTGGACGAAATGAAGTTGCCATAGCCGACGTTGATCAGTTTGATATCCATTGGTTCCTCCGCTGGCGCTGTTCCCTGTTATTCGACGTTCTGCACCTGCTCGCGCAGCTTCTCGATCTCGCCCTTGGCGGAAACGACCGCCTGAGCAATCGCCGTGTCGGACGCCTTGGAGCCGATGGTGTTCACCTCGCGGTTGAGTTCCTGCACCAGGAAATCGAGCTTGCGGCCCACAGGCTCTGTCAGCGCAGCCGTCTCGCGGATCGCCTCGGCATGGCTCTTCAGGCGCACCAGTTCCTCGTCAATCGCTGCGCGGTCGGCAAAGATCGCCACCTCGGTCAGCAGCCTCGCCTCGTCGATTTCACCCTCTGTCAGCGCCGCGATGCGCTGCTGGAGCTTATCCCGGTATTCGCAGACCACCAGCGGCGCTCGCTCGGCGATGCTGTCACGAAGGCGCTCAATGTTGCCGATCTTCTCCAGGATATCCGCGCACATGCGCTCGCCCTCCTGCTCGCGCATGAGGATCAAGCCGTCGAGCGCACCGTCCAGTGCGCACTCAAACAGCTCGCGCACGGCCTGCTGATCCTCTTCCTTTTCCTGCACCGTCAGCACATCCGGCAGACGGGTATAGTCGGACAGCGGAAGCTCCGGCTCCTTGCCCACGGCGGCAGCCAGCTCGCCAAGTGCCTGCTGGTATGCCCTGGCCAGCGCGGTATCCACGCGCACCTCCTTGGCGTCCTGCCGGTGATTCGCATAGCTGACAAACACATCCACATGACCGCGGGCAAGCCGCGCGCTCACGCCCTTGCGCACCGCATCGTCAAGGAAGGACAGCGTGCGGGAGAGCCTGTAGGAAATATCCAGAAAGCGATGGTTGACGCTCTTGACCTCCACCGTCATCTCACGGCCATCCTCTTCAATGTGGCATCGGCCATAACCGGTCATGCTCTTCACCGCAGTCACGCTCCTTTGGCAAAAGTCGATCGATGGATCATTTAATTATACCACTGCAGCCGGAAATTGGAAAGTCCCAAACGTCAGGAATTGCTGATTTCTCCCTTTTCAATCGCCGTCAGGAACTCGGCCTCATCCATGATGCGCACGCCGAGCTTCTGCGCCTTTTCTAGCTTACTGCCGGCGCTATCGCCGGCCAGCACGACGCTGGTCTTTTTGGAGACGCTGCCTGTCGCCTTGCCGCCGTTTTTGCGGATCATCTCCTCCGCCTGCGCACGCGTGAGCGTCGGCAGCGTACCGGTCAGCACGAACGTCATGCCGGCGAAGAGCTCACCGGCTGCTTCCTCCTGATGAATCTGCGGGCGCACCCCGCAGTCAAGCAGACGCCGTACAAACGCCTGATTCTGTGCATCGGCAAAGTATTCCGTGATCGAGCCGGCTACGATGCCGCCCACATCGTCAAGCGCGGTCAGCTCCTCTTCGCTCGCCTGCATCAGCAGCTCCAGCGAGCCGAAGTGCTCCATCAGGTCGCGAGCTGTCTTCTTGCCGATGTTCGGAATGCCGATGGCGAACAGAAACGCGTCCAGCTCACAATCCTTGCTCTTTTCAAGCTCGGCAAGCAGCTTGTCCGCCTTCTTTTCGCCAAAGCCCTTGAGCACGACCATGCTCGCCTTGTCCAGCGTGTACAGATCGGCCGCAGAGCGCACGCCCAGATGGTCGTAAAACAGCTCCGCCGTCTTCTCGCTGAACGCCTCGATGTCCATGCCCTGCCGGGACGCAAAGTGTGCCATGCGGGCGATGGCCTGCGGGCGGCAGGTCTGCCGGTTCAGGCAGAAGATGTGCGCACCGCGCTGCGTCAGCCGTCCGCCGCATGCCGGACAGACCTGCGGCGGCTGAATGTCGGTTTCCGGCGCTTCGCCCTCTCCCTCCCAGACGACGCCCATAATCTCCGGAATCACGTCGTTGGAGCGGCGCACCCACACGCTGCTGCCCACGCGCACGCGCTTGCGGCAGATGTCACCGTAATTATTCAGCGTCGCGCGCTTCACCGTCACGCCGCAGATATCCACCGGCTCAAGGTGCGCAAGCGGCGTGAGCTTGCCCGTGCGTCCCAACTCCCAGGAGATATCAAGCAGCCTGGTCACCGTCTCCTGCGCGGGAAATTTGAACGCAATCGACCAGCGCGGGAACTTGTCCGTCGTGCCCAGCACCTCGCGGGTGCGCATGTCGGTCAGCTTGATCGTCGCGCCGTCGATGAGGAAGTCGAGCGAATCGCGCTCCTCCTCGATTCTGTGCACCAGCGTCATGGCCTCCTCAATGGAAGCGGCATAGCCGGTATACGGGCTTACGGGCAGGCCGTTTCCCCGGAGGAAATCAAGCATCTCCGCCTGGCTGTCAAAGCTTCTTCCCTCGATATAGCCCACCTGATAAAACAGCGCGTCCAGATTCCTGCTCGCCGTTACCCTGGGGTCGAGGTTGCGCAGCGCGCCCGCGGCGGCGTTTCGCGCGTTCTTGAGCGGCTCATCGGCCGTCTCGTTGTACTTTTCCAGTGCGGAAAGTCGCATGATGCACTCGCCCTGCACCTCCATGCGGCCCTTGAACAGGATCTCATGCGGGATGCAGCGGATGGTCTGCGCCTGCGGCAGGATGCCCTCGCCGACCTCGCCGTTGCCGCGCGTGGCCGCCTGCACGAGACGGCCGCCGTCATAGGTGAGGTTGAGCGTCAGGCCGTCGAGCTTATACTCCACGCAGTAGCGGTTTTCCGGCAGGCCGCCTGCCTCGCGGGTCAGCTTTTCGCAGCGCTGCGCCCAGGCAAGAATCTCCGCCTCGCTCTGCGCCTTGTCCATGCTCCACAGCCGCGCGATGTGGCGGTGCGGCAAAAAGCCCTCCAGCACCTCGCCGCCGACGCGCCGGGTCGGCGAGTCCGCCAGGCGTTCGCCGGTCTGCGCTTCCAGCTTCTTCAGCTCGGCATACATCGCATCCCATTCATCGTCGGACATGATGGCGTCGTTGCCGTCATAGTACGCCCTGGATGCCGCATTGAGCTTCCCAATCAGCGTCTGCATGCGCTGCCTCTCGTCCATTCTTATCCCTCCGTCTTGATGATCGGCGCGATGGACAGCGCAAATTCCTTCACGCCCACGCGCGTATCGTCAAACCTGATCATGATCCTCGCGTCCGAGCCGCTTCCGGTGACGCGGATGACCGCACCCTTGCCGAATTTCCTGTGCAGCACGCGGTCGCCCGCCGCAAAGATCGACGGTGCCGCCGCCTCATGCGCGCTGGAACGCACGAGCTTCTGCTCCGGCTGTGCCATGCCGCGCTGCACGCCGGAGACGTTCGCGCCGCCCACGCGCTCGGTATGGCCCATGCCCGCGCCGGAGCCCCGGCTCCAGGCGAGATAGCTCTGCTTCTGTCCAGACGGCACGGCAGTCTGATAGGCCGTCTTCGGCTTCCAATTGCCCTGGCCGCTCTGCGTATCGCCGGAGGCAAAGGAACTGCCCTTGCTCCAGGCTGGCTGACGCCACTGCCCGCTCTGCCAGGCGCCGCCTGTACGACGCTCGCCCACGGGCGCGCCGAACGGCTCCCGGCGCTCGGTGACGTCCTCCAGCACGCGCGCGGGGATATCGTCGATAAAGCGGGAACGGTCGTTGAACTGCATCTGGTTGTAGAGCATGCGGCGGGAGGCATGGGACAGGTACAGCCGCTCCCGTGCACGCGTGATGCCGACGTAGCAAAGCCGGCGCTCCTCCTCCATGCGCTGCTGGTCGTCCCTGCTGCGCATCGACGGGAAGAGGTTTTCCTCCATGCCCACCATGAACACGTTCGGGAACTCCAGGCCCTTGGCGCTGTGCAGCGTCATCATCGTCACCGCGCCGCCGTCCTCGTCCATCGCGTCCAGATCGGATACCAGCGCGACATTCTCCAGATACTCGGCCAGCGTCGGATTGTCCGCCTTCTCCTCAAACTCCTGCACCGCGCCGACAAACTCGCGGATGTTCTCAACGCGGCTGCGGTTCTCGTCATTGTCCTCTTTGGTGTACTGGCTTTCCAGGCCCGTCGTGTCGATGACATACTGCACCAGCTCGGTCAGCTTCATGGTCTCCGTCATCATCGTCAGGCCCATCATCAGCTCGCTGAACTTTTCGACGTTTTTGCGGCTGCGGGAATTGATCGTCTCCGGGATGTCCATGCAGGCGGTCAGCAGCGGCATCTCCTGCTCGGCGGCATAGCGCGCCAGCTCGGTCACCGTTGTATCGCCGATGGAGCGCTTGGGCACGTTGATGATGCGGCGCACGGAGATGTCGTCCGACGGGTTGACCATCACGCGCAGATAAGCCAGAATGTCCTTGCCCTCCTTGCGGTCGTAGAACCGCAGGCCGCCGTACATGCGGTACTTGATGCCGCCCTGCACGAACGCCTCTTCAATGACGCGCGACTGCGCGTTCGTGCGGTAGAGCACCGCGCAGCGGGCATAGTCCTCACCCTGCATCTGCAGCGCGCGAACCTGCTGGCAGACCCAGGCCGCCTCCTCGCGCTCGTCGCCCGCGCGGTACAGCCGGATCATCTCGCCCGGGCCCTCCTGTGTCCACAGCGCCTTGTCCTTGCGGTTCTCGTTGAGCGCAATCACCTGATTGGCCGCGTCCAGAATGTTTGCCGTCGAGCGGTAATTCTGCTCGAGCTTGATGACCTTCGCATCCGGGAAGTCCTTTTCAAAGTCCAGGATATTGCGGATATCCGCGCCGCGCCAGCCGTAGATCGACTGGTCGTCGTCGCCGACGACGCAGAGGTTGCGGCTCTGCTGGGCCAGCAGGCGCACAAGCATATACTGCGCGTAGTTGGTATCCTGATACTCATCGACGTGGATGTAGCGGAACTTGCGCTGATACGCCTCCAGCACCGGCGGGTGCGCGGCAAACAGCTCCAGCGTTTTGACGATCAGGTCGTCAAAGTCGAGCGCGTTGGAACTCTTCAGCTTCTCCTCGTAGGCCGCATACACGTCCTGCACCATCTGGCAGCGGTAGTCCCGGTCGGACTGGGCAAACCACTCCTGCGGCCCGAGCAGCTTGTTCTTCGCATCGGAAATCTTGCCCTTCATCTCGCGCGGCGGGAGGAACTTCTCGTCGATGTTCAGGCGCTTGAGAATCTCCTTGAGCGCGCTCATCTGATCGTCATCGTCATAGATCGTGAAGGAGCGCGTATAGCCCAGCTTCTCGATGTCGCGGCGCAGTATTTTGGCGCAGCCGGCGTGGAAGGTGGACACCCACACATCCGCAGCAGACGAACCGACCAGCTTCTCAATGCGCTCGCGCATCTCCGCCGCAGCCTTGTTGGTAAACGTGATGGCCATGATCGCCCACGGCGGCACGCCGTGATCGATGAGGTTGGCGACGCGATAGGTCAGCGCGCGCGTCTTGCCGGAGCCTGCGCCTGCAAGCACCAAAAGCGGCCCCTCAAGCGTTTCCGCCGCGAGCCGCTGTTCTCTGTTCAGATCGTCAAGATTCATCGCTTGTTTCCCTTTCCATCCACCTCGTCGAGCGCATCCAGCTTGCCGAGAATCTGCTGATAGCCGCCCGCGCCATAGGTCAGGCAGCGGTTGACGCGGCTGATGGTCGCGGTGCTCGCGCCCGTCTTTTCCGCAATCTCCTGATAGGTCACCTTCCGGCGCAAAAGGCGCGCCACCGCCAGCCGCTGCGCCACGGCCTGCAGCTCGTGAATGGTAAAGATGTCCTCAAAAAAACGATAGGCCTCGTCCATGCCCGAAAGCTCCACCATGGCCCGCGCCAGATCATCGACCTGCTCATTTTTCACACGCTCGTCCAGCATACGCACCTCCGGAAACGGTAATCTCTAATTA
>CAMFCQ010000035.1 GCA_945948915.1 uncultured Clostridia bacterium
TTCAACTAAAAAACAAACTCCCGCGTCTCGCGAAAGTTTGTTGATGGTCTGAAGCATCCGCATGGGAGACTGTGCGGATGCTTTGCATTACCTTGTGAGAAGCGGGATCATTGCTCGGCTTTCAGCAGCCGATCCCGGGTCAGGTCCATGAGGATGGCTCCCAGGGGCGCGGTGATCAGGATGGCGAGCACGGAGACGGACAGCACAAGGCTGCCGCAGGGAAGGCCCAGAGACAGCGGCACGGAGCCGATGGCGGCCTGCACGGTGGCCTTGGGCAGATAGGCGATGACGCAGTACAGGCGCTCCTTGCGGTCAAGCGACGTGCCGGGCAGGCAGAGCAGCACGCCGACGGAGCGGAAGACAAGCGCGAGCGTAATCAGCGCCGCAGCGCCCGGACCAGCGTTCATCGTATAGCGGATATCCACCGCTGCGCCGACGAGCACGAACAGGATGACCTCGGCGGCGAGCCACAGCTTGCCGAACTTGGCCTTCAGGCGGTCGACGACGCACGGCGCGCTGCGCATGGCCAGCGTGAGCGACATGCTCATGATGGCCAGCAGACCAGAGAGGGGAAGCATCCCCTCAAGCGCGTCCTCGATGGAGAGCAGCAGGAAGGAGAAGCCGAGCAGCAGGATGACCTTGATGCTGCTGCGGATTCCTTTGCCGCGCGCATACCGGGAGGCGAAGAACCGGGCCAGCGCCATGCCGGCCAGCGCGCCGAGCAGAATGCCTGAAGCCATGGAGACGGGAATGCCCAGAAATGAGGAAACGCCGACGCGGCCGCCCTGCGCCATGGTCATGAAGGAGGAAAACAGGACGATGACAAACACGTCGTCCAGCGATGCGCCAGCCAGGATCAGCTGAGGAATCGCCTTGCCCGTGCCGCGCTTCTCCTCGATCAGCGCTACCATCCTCGGTACGACGACGGCGGGCGACACAGCGCTGAGCACTGCGCCCAGAATCGCGCCCTCCAAAGCCGAGATGCCCAAAATGCGCGGGGCGAGGAGAACGACCGCCAGCAGCTCAAAGAGCGCGGGCAGAAAGGACATCAGCAGCGCAGGACGGCCGATTCTCCTGAGATCGGCGGGGTTCAGCGACAGCCCAGCCTTGATCAGGATGATGACCAGCGCCATCCGCCTCAGATCGGCTGAAATGTTCAGGATGGACGGGTCGAGCAGGCCGAGCGCATAGGGGCCCATCAGCATGCCGGCAAGCAGCATGCCGATGATGCGCGGCAGGCCGAGGCGCGCGCTGAACGCAGCCAGGGCCAGACCGACGAGAAAAATGAGCGCAAGCGAAGTGAGCATCTGGAATCCCTCCGGGAAAAAATAAAGCCGATCCTCCTGCCGTTAACAGCAGAAGCCATCAGCTTGAAAAAGCGGTTCAGGCATGCGCCTTGGGAGAGCTTCATTCCCATGCAAGAGTATAGCATGTCCCTTGCAGGAAAGCAAGAGCGGTATGCATCGCGGCGCCAGAATCCGGCGCGAAGCGGGGATACGGTTGGGGACAGTGTTCCGGCCGGGTTTTAAGGGATCTGCCGTGCGGTTTCCTTTCGCCATTTGATGACAGGCGACAGTTGGTCAGGCTGTATCGGTTGCAAATTGCGCATCCTTCAGGTATAATAAGAAAACATCGGCCCGAGCCTTACGAATGCGGGCCGTCATGCAAGGAGGAACTGAATTTGGCCAAGCCGAAAAAGAAACGCACGCAGCCGGTCACGCTGCCGATGCTGCCGCTGCGCGGGCTGATGGTCTTTCCGCATATGGTGCTCCACTTTGATGTGGGCAGAAAGAAGTCCATCGCCGCGCTGGAGCGCGCCATGATGGAGGATCAGCGCATCTTCCTCGTCGCGCAGCGGGATATTGACGTGGATGACCCCGGCATCGACGACATCTATCATGTCGGCACGATCGCCGCGATCAAGCAGGTCATCAAGCTCCCGGGCGACAACATCCGCCTGCTGGTGGAGGGCAAGAGCCGCGCCAGCCTGCGCGCTGTGACCCAGGAGGAGCCGTATTTTGAGGGCGCGCTCGACGAGCTGCTCCCGCAGGACGTGCCGGTCTCCATCGAGACGGACGCGATGCTGCGGACGGCGCACAACTATTTTGAAGACTACTGCAGAATGAGCGGGCGCATCTCCACGGAGACCATGCAGTCCGTGATGGAGATCGAGCATCCGGGCCAGCTGGCCGACATGATCGCCGCGAATGTCCTGCAGAAGGTGGACGACCGCCAGCAGGTGCTCGAGGAGTTCGACGACCTGACGAGGCTGGAGAGCGTCTGCGCGATTCTCGTGCGCGAGACAGAGCTCGCGGGTGTGGAGAAAAAGGTGCAGGCGCGCGTGCGCAAGCAGATCGAACAGAACCAGAAGGATTACTTCCTGCGCGAGCAGATCAAGGCGATCCAGACGGAGCTGGGCGACAAGGACGCGACCGACGTGGAAGACCTGCGTGAGCGCCTGAGCAGGACGCCCATGAACGAGGAGGCGAAGGAGAAGACCCAGCGCGAGCTGGAGCGCCTCTCGCGCATGGCCCCGGGCAGCCCGGAGATCGGCGTGAGCCGTACTTACGTCGAGTGGATGCTCGACCTGCCGTGGGGCAAAAGCACGCCGGACAACCTCGATCTCAAGCGCGCCCGCCGCGTGCTGGCGGAGGATCATTACGGCCTTGAAGAGGTCAAGGAGCGCGTGATCGAGTATCTGGCCGTCTGCCGCATCAAGAACAACATGAAGGGCCCCGTGCTCTGCTTCGTCGGCCCGCCTGGCGTGGGCAAGACGTCCATCGCCAAATCCATCGCCCGGGCGCTGGGCCGCAAGTTCGTGCAGATGTCGCTGGGCGGCGTGCGCGACGAGGCGGAGATTCGCGGACACCGGCGCACCTACATCGGCGCGATTCCGGGCCGGATCATCACCTCGATCAAGCAGGCGGGCACGCTCAATCCGGTGTTCCTGCTCGACGAGATCGACAAGATGGCCTCCGATGTGCGCGGCGATCCGGCCAGCGCGATGCTCGAGGTGCTCGACAGCGCACAGAATAACGCCTTCCGCGATCACTATCTGGAGTGCCCGTTCGACCTGTCCGGCGTGATGTTCATCACCACGGCGAACTCGGTGGACACGATCCCGCGTCCGCTGCTGGACCGCATGGAGGTCATCGAGGTCAGCGGCTACACGGAGGACGAGAAGCTGAACATCGCCAAGCGCCACCTGCTGCCGAACCAGATCGAGGAGCACGGCCTTGCGCCCAAGAGCGTGAAGTTGAGCGACAGGGTGCTGCGCAGCCTGATCCAGGGCTACACCCGCGAGGCCGGCGTGCGCCGCCTGCAGCGGACGATCGGCAAGGTGGTGCGCAAGAGCGCCGTGCAGATGATCGACGACGGGCTGGAGAGCGTGACCGTCACGCCCGAAAAGCTGGCGGAGTACCTCGGCGCGCCGCGCTATCACTACGAAAAGGCGGGCAAGAAGCCGGAGGTCGGTGTGGTCAACGGCCTGGCGTACACCGTCGTCGGCGGCGACACGCTGCAAATCGAGACGACGACCATGCCCGGCACCGGCCAGCTGGAGCTTACCGGCAGCCTGGGCGACGTGATGAAGGAGAGCGCCCGCGCGGCGAAATCCTACGTCCGCGCGCATGCGGCCGAGCTGGGCATTGCTGACGACTTCTACAAGACGCTGGACATCCACATCCATGTGCCGGAGGGTGCCGTGCCCAAGGACGGCCCCAGCGCGGGCGTGACGATGACCACGGCGCTGGTTTCCGCGCTGACGGGCATTGCCGTGCGTCAGAATGTCGCCATGACCGGCGAGATCACGCTGCGCGGCCGCGTGCTGCCCATCGGCGGCCTGAAGGAAAAGCTGCTGGCGGCGCACCGCGCGGGCATCGACACGGTGCTCATCCCGAAGGAGAACCTCAAGGACCTGGAGGAAGTGCCGGAGAATGTGCGCAAGGAGATCACGATCCTCCCGGCGGAGACGGTCGACACCGTGCTGGAGACGGCGCTGTGCGAGAAGCCGCGCGCCCGACAGAACGTGAAAACCACCAAAGAACGCATGCCGGACGTCCTGCCTGCCGCAGGCGCGGATCAGGCGGCCGGACTGCACGCGTAAAGCAAGGAGAAGAGCATGCAAGTCAAACGCGCAGACTTCATCACCTCGATGAAGGATTACGGAGACTACGCGACCAAGGGATGCCCGGAGGTGGCCTTTGCGGGCAAGAGCAACGTGGGCAAGTCCTCGATGATCAACAAGCTGACCAACCGAGGCAAGCTGGCCCGCACCAGCGCCACGCCCGGAAAGACCCGGCTGATCAACGTCTTCCAGATCAATCAGGAGATCAACTTCATCGACCTGCCCGGCTACGGCTTTGCCAAGGTGAGCAAGGCGGAGAAGGAATCCTGGGGAAAAATGATGCAGAACTACTTCGCCACGACGGAGGATCTGTGCCACGTGTTCCATCTGGTGGACATCCGCCACGAGCCGACGAGCGAGGATTGCGAGATGAACCTGTTCCTGCGCCAGTCGGGCATCCCCTTCACGGTGATCGCCACGAAGGCGGACAAGATCAGCCGCGGCGCGCGCATGAAGCATATCGCGCCGATCTGCCGCGCGCTGGCCGTGCAGCCCTGGCAGGTGATCCCGTTCTCCAGCGAGGACGGCACGGGCAGGGAGGAAATCCTTGCGAAGATCGAGGAGGTCTGCTACGCCGAGGTTGAGGTGGAAGAGGAAACGGCGCAGGAATCAACCGAAAACAAGTGAACAGCAGTCCCCGGAGGAGCGAAGCTCTTCCGGGAATTTTTGCACAATCAGAAAAGCGCCTTGGACGAACCAAGACGCTATCTTTCATGTTGATTCTACTCTCAAATAAAATCGGCCATGCAATAACCGGCCGTCAGGTAACGCTTCGCTCCCTGACTGCTTTTCTTTGATCGCTTCGCGATATGGAGACGTTGGGGGATTTCATCCCCCAAACCCCTAGCCTGGGGACCAGTCCCCAGACCCCTTCTTCGCTTCGCGCTTATAGCTCGTTTCTATTTGAGAATAGTATGAGATCGAGGCTTAACGCACATAGCGCTTTTTGACGGGCGCGAACTTCGGCGCCTTCGGGCGCCTTCTGCGGTGCCTGCGCAGGAAGCGGATCAGCCAGAGGACGGCCAGCAGCAGTGCGGCGGGCGGCACCAGCAGATCCCAGCTCAGGCGCGGCCAGGGATTCTCGTCCGCGGCGGTGTACGCCTCGATCTGCTCGAGCGTGGGGGGCGCGTTCTCACGCATGGCGATGGAACGCGTGGCGACCAGCTCGTATTCGGCGGTGCCGTTTGATTCGGAATAGAAGGTGAGAATGCCCATCACGTCGCCGACATTGATCGGCGCGCGGAAGTCGCGCGTCCAGCGGATGGCGGAGACCTCGCTGAAATTCTCACGCAGCAGGTCGATCTTCGCGCTGTTGCCGACAATGGTCATGTCCTTCGTCTCATCGACGGCGCGGATGCCCAGCGTCAGTTCGCCGTGCTGCTCGTCGTCCAGCGAGAAGCCGGTGATGTCGATGACGCGCGGCTCCTCGGCGTAGAGCGACTCGGGGCTGATGGATTCCACCTGCGTAAAGCCGTATTCCATCAGCTTTTTGGTATCTGTCCAGCGGCCGCGTCGGGAGGAGTAAAACACGACAGAGATCAGCTCGATGCCGCCGCGCTTGGCCGCACCGACAAAGCAGTAGCCTGCCGCGTTGGTGAAGCCGGTCTTCACGCCGATGGCATCGGCATAGTAGTAGTCGTTTTCCGGATTGAGGATGTGCGTGCCGCCCACCAGCGTGCGCTGCGGATGGCCAGCGCCGCCCTCGCCCTCCGTGGCGGGCATCGCGTAGGTGTTGCTGGCAACGATCTCGCGGAAGCGCTCGTTCTTCATGGCCGCGCGGGCGATGATGGACATGTCGCGCGCGGTGGTGTAGTGATTCTCGTCGTGCACGCCGGACGGATTGGTGAAGTGCGTGTCCTGCGAGCAGCCCAGCAGTTCGGCCGTCTGGTTCATCAGATCGGCAAAGGCCGAGATGCTGCCGCTCATGTACTCGCCGATGGCGTTGGCGCCCTCGTTGCCCGAGCGCACCAGCGTTGCGGCGACCAGATCGTCCATCGGCACCCTTTCGCCGGCGCTGACAGGAATGGTTGCGTAGGTTGGCGGGACGAGGTCGACGGCGTTTTGCGAGATGGTGACTACGTCGTTTTCCAGGTCGGCCATCTGCAGGGCGATGTAGCAGGTGAGGATCTTCGTGGTCGAGGCGGGATACAGGATCTCGTCGGCGTTCTTCTCGAAGAGCACCTCGCCGGTGGAGGCCTCGATGAGGATCGCGCTCTGCGCGTAGAGCATGCTGGGATCCAGCAGCTCGGGATGCTTGCTGTCCCAGGGGATGGCATTCGGGGAGAGCTCCGGATCCTTGAAGGCGTCCTCCTCCGATGGGGAAGCGTCCTCGGCGGCGGCGGACGCCGGGAGAAGGCCGGTTATCAAAAGCGCCGCTGTCAGCAGCAGCGCAAGCAGGCGACGGGGCAAGAAATTCCCTCCATATTGCATTTGACGTAAGCTGTGCGCAGCCTTCCCGATGCAGCTGAGGGACTGCGCGGCGATGCATTTGGTATAAATGCGCTTTCTACTATACCACTTTTCGCCTCAAATGTACAGCGCAGATTGCTGCAACCCGGGGGCTTTGACATCAAGATATTGCAAAACTATGACCTCTAAATCAAAATGTTACAAAAAGTGCGAAAAACTGTTGCTTCTATCTTGATTTTATCGGTGCATTTGCGTTACAATGAGACACAGAAAAGCAGACCTGATGGAATGAGGATAGAGATATGCCAAAGAAGATTTTGCTTGTGGACGACGAGCCCCTGATTCTCAAGGGCCTTAAATACAGCCTGGAGCAGGACGGATACCTGACGGAATCCGCGATGGACGGCGAGGAAGCGCTTGCCAAGTTTTTTGACGGCCATTACGACCTGATCCTGCTGGACGTGATGCTGCCGGGCGTGGACGGCATCGAGGTGTGCCAGCGTGTGCGCGAGCGCTCCAACGTGCCCATCATCATGCTGACCGCCAAGGGCGAGGACATGGACAAGATCCTGGGCCTTGAATACGGCGCGGACGACTATATGACCAAGCCGTTCAACATCCTGGAGGTCAAAGCGCGCATCAAGTCCATCTTCCGCCGCAGCCAGCCGGTGATGGAGACGGTGGAGGAGAAGCGCGTGGTGCGCGTGCACGATCTGGAGGTCAACTGCCAGAGCCGCACGGTGACGCTTGCGGGCCAGCCCGTGCGCCTGACGGCCAAGGAATTCGATCTGCTGCAGCTGCTCATCACCCACCGCGGCAAGGTGTACAGCCGCGAGGCGCTGCTGGAGACCGTCTGGAAATACGACTACATGGGCGATATGCGCACGGTGGACGTGCACATCCGCCGTCTGCGCGAGAAGATCGAGCGCGACAACTCCGGC
This sequence comes from uncultured Clostridia bacterium, assembly GCA_945948915.1. Taxonomy (GTDB): domain Bacteria; phylum Bacillota; class Clostridia; order Christensenellales; family Aristaeellaceae; genus Ventricola. Next base: position 7,477 of record CAMFCQ010000035.1, read on the forward strand.
CCTGAATTCATCCTGACGAAGTGGGGAGTGGGTTACTATTTCACCGACAAGGATTAACCTGCTGCACTCCGTTCGAACCAAAATCCTGATCGCCTTCCTGCTGGTCATCGGCGTGTCGTTCTATCTGGTGACGACCTCGACGATCCGCCTGGTCGGCGATTCCCTTTTTCAGGACGCTGTCAAGGCGGGCATGGCGAGCGTATCCGAGCTGTCCGCGACGCTGGGCGAGAGGATCGGACAGGAATCGGCGGATGCGTTTTATGAGCGGCTTTTGCAGGCGGCCCGCTCCGGCGGCGGCCGCCTTTTGGTCGTGGACATGGACGGCAAGGTACAGGCCGATACGTGTGACGCGCGCTGGGGCACGCGCCTGGCGCTTGCGGAGGTGCACACGCTGCTGCGCGGTGAAAAGGAGAGCGACTACGGTTTCCATCAGATCAAGGACGGGCAGACGCAGCAGGCGTCCTCCGTGTTTGATCCGCTGACGGGCCGGGACATCAGCCGGACCTGGGTGGGCTGCTTTGCCTCGGCGCTGGTTTCGGACGGCAGGCGCGTGGGCGCGCTGGTGATGATCACCTCGGTGCAGGACACGGTGGATTCGCTCACCTCCATGCAGGACCGGATGCTGGGCATCTTCGGCATTGCGCTGGCGGTGGTGCTGGTGCTGGCCGGCTTCATTTCCCGCATCGTGACCCGGCCGGTGGCGGAGCTCTCCGCCGGCATCGAGCGCATGAGCAAGGGCGATTACAGCCGCCGCGTGCATGTGCCGGGCAAGGGCGAGATGGCGCAGCTGGCCGCCGCCTTCAACCAGATGAGCGAGCAGGTGCACAATCTCGACGAGGCGCGCAACCAGTTCGTCTCCAACGCCTCGCACGAGCTGAAGACGCCGCTGGCGACGATCAAGATTCTGGTGGAATCGATGATCTACCAGGATGACATGCCGCCCGAGCTGCGGGCTGAATTCCTGACGGACATCGACAAGGAGATCGACCGGCTGTCCTCGGTCGTGGGCGATTTGCTGACGTTGGTGCACATCGACAGCCACAAGCTGCGCCTGCGCCGGGAGATGATGGTCTTTGCCGATACCGTGCGCGAGAGCGTGAAGCGCCTGCAGCCGCTGGCGAAGAAGCGCGGTCAGGAGATTTCGATGGAGATCACGGATCCGTGCGAGATGTTTGCCGATCCCGGCAAGCTGGCGCAGGTGTGCTACAACATCGTGGAGAACGCGATCAAGTACACGCCGGACGGCGGAAAGATCACCGTGCGTCTGCGCAGGATGGGCCGCGACGCGGTGCTGGACATCAGCGATACCGGCGTGGGCATCCCCGAGGAGGATCTGGCGCACGTGTTTGATCGATTCTACCGCGTGGACAAGGCGCGCTCGCGCGAGACGGGCGGCACGGGCCTGGGCCTGTCCATCGTGCAGCAGATTGTGCGCCTGCACGCGGGCTCGGTGACGGTGCAGTCCGTGCGCGGCGAGGGCACGACGTTCACCGTGCAGCTGCCGGTCAAATAACCGTAGCTTTCAGGAAGTGAGAAGATGAGAAAAACGCTGATCTGCCTGCTGCTGGCGCTGGCGCTTGTGGCGGCGCTTGAGCCGCATGTGCGCGGCAGAATCGCAGAGTCGGTTTCGGGCCTGACCGCGCAGCAGGAGGAGCAGGCGGAGGCGGCCAATGCGCCCACCTTCTCCCAGCAGCTGGGCGGTGCTTCCAGGACGGACATGCTCGACGTGACGCTCTATTTCCGCTTTGCGGATACCGGCGTGCTCGGCGCGCAGCAGGCGCAGCTGGACATCCGGCGGGAGGAAACCGTCGCCACCAGCATCGTGCAGAAACTGATCGACGGTCCGGACATCGCCCACGAGCATCTGAGCGGCGTGTTCCCGCAGGGGACGCGCGTGATTTCGGTGACAGGTGAGGAGACGACCGCGTTTGTGACGCTCTCCGACAGCTTTCTGGGCAGGCCGGACGGCGCTCCTGCGGACTGGGAGGATCTGCCCGAGTGGCAGGAGGAGGCGGCGCTGCGCAGGCGGCTGGCCGTTCAGTCCATTGCGCTGGCGCTGACGGAGGACGGGCGCTTTCAGCGCGTGCAGCTCTATGTCGCGCAGAACGACGACGAGATTCCCCGGCGCATCCCTTTGGCCCTGATGGACACGCGCGTGACCGATCCGGCGCTGGTGCTGGCGGCCTGCCCGCGCGATGAGCAGGCGCTGCTCACACAGGGCTGCGCGCTGGAGATGGCGATGGAGGCCTGGCAGGCGCAGGACTGGGCGGCGCTGTACCCGCTGATGACGCAAGCGCAGGACGAACCGCTGCCGACGCTGACTGTCTTTGAGACGGAGATGGCCGATTTGGGGATCTCGCTGCTGACGTACAGCGTGTCGCCCGGGTCGGTGTCCTTCGACGGACAGAGCGCGACGCTGGTGCTCGACGCCGAAATCCGCTCGAGGGACGGCGGCGACGCGCAGATTGTGCGCGAATCGGTGCCGCTGCGCCGCGTGCAGGACAACTGGGCCATGGAGCTGAAGACGCTGCGCAGCCTCATGATCCGCGACTGACGGGAGACAATCGGAGGATGAAGATGAACCATGTGAAGCGCGCGGCGCTGGCGGCCTGGCTGACGGCGCTCCTGCTGCTGCTGGGCGGCTGCGTGAGCCAGTTGAGCGAGCGCAGCATGGCCGACCTGTCCGATGCGGAGATTCATCCGGACGCGTCTGCGCCGACGCAGGACGGCGTGCAGGACGGCGAGCTCCTGTGTACGCTGTATTTCCTCAATGAGGACGGCAGCAGACTGATCCCCGTGACGCGAAGCGTGACGGTTCAGGGCGGCGAAAGCCGCGCGCAGGCGGCGCTTGGCGCGCTGCTGCTCGGCCCGCAGGAGGGGGAGAACGGCGTGAGCTGGCCCGAGCTTGGGACGGCGCGCGGCGAGCGGCTGCTGGAGGTTTCCTGCGGCGTGGCGACGGTCAATCTGCCGGCGAGCCTGAGAACGCTTTCGCAGGAGATGCTCTACGCGGTGCGCATGGCGATTGCCAACACGCTGACTGAGTTTTCAGAGATCTCCTACGTGAATGTGCTGATCGGCGGACGCGAGGAGGGCCTTGACCTGGGCGCGACGTTGCCGGTGGGCACGTTCACGCGCATCGATGATCTGGACGTGAGTGCGAGGTTCAGCCGGCTGTACGAGCAGCGGCTCTCCCCGGGCGGCGTCACCCTGCTGACGACGCTGTATTTCCCCGCGGCGGAGGGCGGTCTGCTCCTGCCGGAGGTGCGCTCCATCGCCTACGCGCAGGTCTCGCCGATCGAGTACCTGTACACGCTGCTGGGCGAAATGGGCAAGGGTGCGAGCCTGGCGCTGTGCGCGCAGGACGTTCCCGCGCCGATGGACTACATTGAGGAGATGCCGGAGATCGTGCGCACGGAGGACGGCTATGTGGCCATTGAGCTGCGGCTGAACAGGGAGCTTGAACCGGCGCTTGAGGCATCCGGCATCACGCTGGAGACGTATATGGCGATGCTGACCGATACGCTGATGGGCTTTGTGCCGGGCGTGGAGGGCATTCGGGTGATGATCGACGGCGAGATCGAGAAAAGCCTGGCGACGCGGGATGACTTTGAGGGCTGCATCGGCGCGCCGGCGACGCTCTATGTCATGAACGGCAAGGGACTTTCGCGCGTGCAGCGCGTGCTTCCCCAGGCGCGGGCGGACGACGCGCGTGCGCGGCTGAGCGCGCTGATGGCGCTTGGCGGGGAAAATCTGTTCGCCCTGCCGGACGGCCTGACGCAGGAGGACATTCTGGCGGTCTTTGTGGGCGATGAGACGATTGCGGTCAACCTATCGGGCCGCTTCCGCGACGCACTGGCCGCTCTGGGCCCCGGGCAGGAGCGCGCGGCGGTCTACGCGATGGTGAACACGCTGACGGAGGGCGCAAGGGCTTCTCGCGTGGCGTTCTTCTTTGAGGGTGAGCAGGTGCAGACGCTGGCGGGTGAGCTGGAGATGCGCGGCACGTTTGTGCGCAACCCGGGAATGGTGGTGACTGACGATGGATCAGTGGGCGTTCTTTGACGAGCTGAAGGCCGGTACGGTGCACAACGTGTATCTCTTCTATGGTCCGGAGGCGTACATCCGCAGGAGCGCGCTGGCTGCGCTTGAAAAGAAGGTGCTCATGCCGGGGCTGGAGAGCATGAACCGCACGGTGATGAGCGCGCCGTCCGCACAGGCGGTCATCGAAAACTGCGAGACGCTGCCGATGATGAGCGACTACCGGCTGATCGTCGTGCAGGACTGCGCGCTGCTGGAAAGCGGCAAGGCGAAGGACGAGGCGCAGGACAGCGAGCTGCTGACCGCTTATCTGCCGCGCGTGCCGGAGACGACATGCCTGGTGTTTGACGTGAGCGGCACGATGGACAAGCGCAAGAAGCTGAGCCGCGCGCTGCTGGCGCTGCCCGGCGCGGTGTCCTTTGATGCGCTTGACGACGCGCAGCTGACCCGGTGGATCGGCCAGACGCTGCGCCCGATGGGCAAGAAAATGGACCGTACGGCGTGCGAGGCGCTGGCGTTCACCAGCGGACGCGACCTGACGCTCCTGCACGGCGAGCTGGAAAAGCTGGCGGCCTACGCGGGGGAGCGCGAGCAGCTCACGGCGCAGGATGTCGAGCGCATCGCGACGCACACGGCGGAATGCACGGTATTCGCGATGGTGGACGCGCTGTCCGCCGGCAAGGTGAAGGACGCGTTTGAGCTGCTGGGCGTGCTGCTCTCCTCCGGCGAGCAGCGCATCGGCATCCTGGCGATGATCACGCGGCACTACCGGCAGATGATGCACCTGTGCGCGATGCAGGCAGAGCGCGTGCCGCAGGCGCAGGCGGCTAAGACGCTGGGCATTCCGCCGTTCGCGCTCAACAGGCTTTCAAGGCAGATTGGGCGACGCTCCTACGATGCGCTGAAGGCGTGCGTGAACCTGTGCGTGCAGACGGACTACGACATCAAGCGCGGTGCGCTGCGCGAGGACGCCGCGCTGGAGAGACTGATGCTTCTGCTGGCCGATCAAAAATGAACAAGACACATCAAATCCCTCGCCGCATACGATGATGCGGGAGGGATTTTCATGCTCAGAAAAAGAACGCAGCGCATGCCGGCGTATCCGGACAGCGTCATCTTTCTTCCGGCGCTGACGCCGATGGAGGCGTCTGTGCTGCCCGCACAGGAGAGGCCGGAGCGGAAAACATATGGCGTGCTGCGCATGGTGCCCACCGCCTGGGAGGCGGGGACGCGCAGGACGCCTCAGCGCGCGAAGATCTGGGTCAGATAGACATCGCCCGCAGAGCCGATGGCCACGCCCAGACCGACCTTGGTATAGGCGGTGCTCATGACGTTTTTGCGGTGCCCGGGGGAGGAGAGAAACGCGGCCTGCGCCTTTTCGACGCTGGCATGGTGCGCGATGTTCTCCCCCGCAGATGAAAAGTCATAGCCGAAGCGGCGCAGCATGCTGCGCACATCGCCGTATGTCGGGGAGGTGTGCGCGAAATACTGGTTATCACGCATGTCCTGGGATTTGATGCGCGCGATGCGGCACAGCGCCGGATCGACGGCAAGCGGCGCGAGGTTGTAGCGCGCACGATCAGAATTCAGAAGATTTCCTGCTGTTTGCTCTTGCGCTGACAGGGAAGCTGATGTATAATGTCCCGCGAACGATGCGTCATGACCTGCAAGTGAAGCGCTTGCTGCTGCCGTGAGCGTCACGGCGAGCAGAAAGGCGGCTGCTTTTCGTCCTTTGGCGTTCATAGGTACCTCCTTGTTTGTATCCTGGGGATGAACTTGAGTGGAACGTTAGCAGTGTACCGTGCATCGCAGGTGTTCGCAACAATTTTGGCAGGCTGCTGCCATGGAAATATACGCTGTCAGGAGGATGGCCTATGGGCTTTATCAAGTGTCCGAGATGTGAGCTGAACTACATCCGCGAGGAGGAGCAGTACTGCTCCGTCTGCAAGCGCGAGATGAAGGGCGAGGTGCACGACGATCCGTTTGAGCTGTGCTCGATCTGCAACGAGAACCCGGTGATGCCGGGCAGGGACGTGTGCCTGATGTGCTACAAGGAGATGAATCAGCAGCAGGGTCTGTGTGATGATTCTGCCGACGAGCCGGATACCACGCCGGATGTGTCCCTGGACATGGAGGACGTGTCCGAAATGCAGGAGATTGAACTGGAAACCATGCCGGATGATATACCGGCGGAAATCGGCGAGCAGCTCTCCCTGGAAGAGGAGAAGAGCCGCGAGGCCGAGAATGACGAAGACGAGGAAGAAGAGGAAATCTGAGGCATTTCCTTGTGAGGTGAAGACGTGCGCATATTTGCAATCGGCGATCTGCATCTGCCGGGCGGCGACAAGAAGCCGATGGACGTCTTCGGAGCGCACTGGGAAAACCACTTTGAGCGCATCTGCATGGACTGGTGCGCACGGGTGAGCGGTCAGGACATCGTGCTGATCCCGGGAGACATCTCCTGGGCCATGCAGCTTGACCGTGCGCTGGAGGATCTGCGGCGCATCGGGTCGCTGCCGGGCAGAAAGCTCATCCTGCGCGGCAATCACGATTACTGGTGGTCTTCGCTCACGCAGCTTCGCCTGAGCCTGCCGGAGGGCATGCACGCGGTGCAGAACGACGCGTACGACGCGGGAGAGGTGGTCTTCTGCGGCACGCGCGGCTGGACGCTGCCGCAGCCGGGCGGCACCCAGGCGGCGGGCGGCGCGGCTTCCTCGCAGGACGAGAAGATCTACCGCCGCGAGGTCATGCGCCTGGAGATGTCGCTTCAGGCGGCCAAGCGGATCGCGGGAGATCGCCCGGTGTTTGCCATGATGCACTATCCGCCGCTGCTGCCGGAATACGCGCGCGGCGGCACGGAGTTCGCGCGGCTGCTCACACAGTACGGCGTCAGCCGGTGCGTGTACGGCCATCTGCATGGGCCGAGCGTTCAGCGCGGCTTCAGCGGGCTGTATAACGGCGTGCAGTACGACCTGGTTTCCTGCGACGCGCTTGACTTTGCGCTCAAGGACGTCAGCCTGTAAACGCAGTGATCTGACAGGAACGTTCGGTGATGAACCGGGCGTTTTTTTCATGCAGGAAATGCGTTGCATTTTGCTTTTTGCAAAATATAGTTGACAAAATGGCGCGCTTGTCCTATAATCGGAGCAGGTAAAGAAGAGGAGGATCCTGGCGTGAAGAATCTGAGGATGAAGGCCGCGCGCGTGGGCTGCGATCTGTCCCAGGAGGATCTGGCGCAGCGCGTGGGCGTGACCAGGCAGACGATCGGTATGATTGAGGCGGGCCGATTCAATCCTTCGCTTGCGCTGTGCGTGGCCATCTGCCGGGCGCTGGGCAAGACGCTTAACGATCTGTTCTGGGAGGAGGAATCGGGCGATGCATGAGAGAAAAAAGAACGTGCTGGATGAGCGCGAGATGATGGAAATGTACCGTGTCGAGCACTTTGGCCTGTGGCTGATGTACGGCCTGTTGTGCGCGTCGATCCTCGTGCAGCTCCTGCTGGGCGCGCAGCTCAGGCAGATGGCGGGCGAGCTCGCCGTAATGGTCATCACGAGCGTGGCGATGATCTTCGCCAATGCGCGCCACGGCATCTGGGATCAGAGCAGCCGGCCGAGCATGCGCGGCAACGCGGCATACTCCGTGGCGTCCGGCGTGCTGGTGGCGGCGGTGCTGGCGGCTGTGGGCCGGGGCGTTCGCTTTGCGCTGCTGGCGGGCGCAGGCGCGGGCGCAGCGTGCATGCTGCTGCTCACGGGCCTGATGCAGTACATGAAGCGCAGGCAGGAGAAGACCGACGAGGAACTGGACAACGATTGAACCGCAATATACCGCAACAGCAAGATTTGGAAAGAAGGAATAACCGATGAGCAAGAACAACCCCGTCAAGTACAAGGACATCGGCGGCCAGGCTGTCATGGAAGGCGTGATGATGCAGAGCCCGGCCAACGAATCGATGGCCATCGCCGTGCGCAGGCCGGACGGCCGCATTGTCGTGACGTGCGAGAAGAATGAGCCGCTGGCCAAGAAGCACAAGTGGATGGGCCTGCCGATCATCCGCGGCTGCGTGAACATGGTGGTCATGCTCAAGATGGGCATGCAGACGCTGGACAAGAGCACGCAGATGCTGGGCGTGCTGGAGGAGGAGCCGACGAAGTTTGAAAAGTGGCTGGCCGAGAAGCTGGGCGCGAACATCGACAAGGTGGTCATGGCGGTGGCGATGGTGCTGGCCGTGATCCTGAGCCTGTTCCTGTTCGTGTTCCTGCCCAGCGGCGCGGCGACGCTGATCGGCCATCTGACGGACAGCCGCCTGCTGATCAACCTGATGGCAGGCGTGGTGCGCATCGCGATTCTTGTGGCGTACATCTGGGCGGTGGCGCTGATGCCGGACATCAAGCGCGTGTTCATGTACCACGGCGCGGAGCACAAGACCGTCTACTGCAACGAGGCGGGCGAGGAGCTGACCCCGGAGAACGCGCGCAGGTTCTCCCGCCTGCACCCGCGCTGCGGCACGGCGTTCCTGTTCCTGGTGATGATCATCTCCATTCTCATCGGCTCCGTGGCCGACGAGCTGATCTACATGATCTTCGGCATTGAAAAGCTGAGCTTCCTGCTGCGCTTTGGCCGCAGCCTGCTGATCCTGCCGGTTGTCACCGGCGTGTCCTACGAGGTGCTCAAGGGCCTGGCGCACGCGGGCGACAACATCATCGTGCGCGCGCTGCGCTGGCCGGGCCTGATGCTCCAGCACCTGACGACCCGCGAGCCGGACGACGGCATGCTGGAGGTCGCCATTGCGTCCATGAAGGCGGCGAAGGCCGGCCCGGAGCACTACGCGGACGAGCTGGGTGAGAACGTCTTCCTCTACACCGGCGAGGAAGAGAACGGCAAGGAAGAGCGCAAAGAAGAAAAGGACGGCGCACAGGCGTGACGATCCGGGAAACCCTGAAGGCGGCCGCGATGCGGCTTGAGTGCGCCGGCGTACCCAACGCCGACTATGACGCGGCGCAGATGCTCGCGCACGTGCTTGGCGAGGACGCGCTGATGATGCGCCTGAACAATCACCGCGAGGTGGACGAGGCACAGCGGGCGGCGTATGAAGCAATGATCGTCCGGCGCGAGGGGCGCGAGCCGATGCAGTACATCCTGGGCACGACGGGCTTCATGGGGCTGACATTCCGCGTAGAGCCTGGCGTGCTCTGCCCAAGGCCGGACACGGAGATCCTCTGCGAGGAGGCGCTGCGCCGCCTGCCGGCGAAGGGACGCGTGCTGGACATCGGCACGGGCTCCGGCGCGCTGGCGGTGTCCATCGCCAAACTCGCGCCTGGGAGCCGCGTCACCGCGGTGGACGTGAGCGATACGGCGCTGGCCATCGCCGAGGGCAATGCGCGCATGAACGGCGCGGGCGTGCGGTTCGTGAAGAGCGACTGCTTTGCCGCGCTGACAGGCGAACAATTTGACATGATCGTCTCCAATCCGCCGTACATCGATCGGCAGGAGATGGAGACGCTGATGCCGGAGGTGCGCAGGGAACCGGCGCTTGCGCTCTACGGCGGCGAGGATGGGCTGGACTTTTACCGGCGCATCAGCCGGGAAGCGGGCGCACACCTCACAGAGGGCGGCGTGCTGCTCTTTGAGATCGGCTGGAAGCAGAAGGACGCGGTGTCTGCGCTGCTGGCGCAGCACATCGGCGCGCCGTTTGCGCTCAGGGACTATGGCGGAAACTGGCGTGTGGTGGGTGCGGTGAAGGAGAAATCAGATGCTTGATAAGCTCGACTGGGTGCATCCGCGCTACGAGGAGCTGGGCGCACTGCTGTCCGATCCGGCGGTCGTGCAGAATCAGGAAAAGTGGCGCGCGCTGATGCGGGAGCACAGCCGGCTTGAGCCGCTCGATGCGGCGGTGAGACGCTATGCGCAGATGCTTTCTGAGTGTGAGGAGGCCAGGGCGATGCTTGCCGACGCGGACATGGTGGCCATGGCTCGCGAGGAGCTGGCACGGCTGGGCGAGGAGATTCCCGCATGCGAGCGTGAGATTCAGCTGCTGCTTCTGCCCAGAGACCCCAACGACGAGCGAAACGTCGTGATGGAGATCCGCGGCGGCGCGGGCGGCGAGGAGGCAGCGCTCTTCGGCGCGCTGCTGATGCGCATGTACACGCGCTACGCGGAGCGCCGCGGCTGGCGCGTGGAGATAATGGATGCGAACATGACGGAGCTGGGCGGCGTGAAGGAAGCGATCTTCACCATCAGCGGCGAGGGCGCGTTTTCCAGGCTCAAGTATGAGAGCGGCGTGCACCGCGTGCAGCGCATCCCGGTGACGGAGAGCAACGGCAAGCGCCAGACCTCCACGGCGACCGTGGCGGTGCTGCCGGAGGCGGAGGAGGTTGACGTGCGGATCGACCCAAGCGATCTGCGCATCGACGTGTACCGCGCGTCCGGCCACGGCGGCCAGTACATCAACAAGACGGACAGCGCCGTGCGCATCACGCACCTGCCCACGGGCACGGTGGTGACCTGCCAGGACGAAAAGAGCCAGCTCAAGAACAAGGAAAAGGCCATGCGCGTGCTGCGCGCGCGGCTCTACGAGAAGATGCAGAGCGAGAAGGACGCGGACTATGCGGATCAACGGCGCGCCCAGGTGGGCACGGGCGACCGCAGCGAGCGCATCCGCACCTACAACTTCAACGAGGGCCGTGTCTCCGATCACCGCATCGGCAGGACGATTTACAGCATCGACGCGTTTGTGGACGGCGATATGGATGAGATCATCGACGCGCTGATTCTCAGCAGCCAGCAGGAGCAGCTTCGGAGGATGAACCTCACGGATTGATGCGGCGCTGCTTTTGTGCGCGAGAAGCGAACATGGGGTGCAGGGGCGAAGTCCCTGCGCGGGGCTTGGGGCGGCAGCCCTGACGCACCCAACGGTAAGGAAAAGAAGGTATCGATATGCTTACGCAAGTGAAGCCCGTTTCCCCGGAATCGATTGAAGAGGCGGCGCAGCTCATCCGCGACGGCGAGCTGGTCGGCATGCCGACGGAGACGGTGTACGGCCTGGGCGCGAACGCGCTTGACGAGACGGCCGTGCGAAAGATTTTTGCGGCAAAGGGACGCCCGGCGGACAATCCGCTGATCGTGCATGTCTCCTGCCTGGATGAGATTGCGCCGCTGGTGCGCGGCGTTCCGGAGAGCGCGAAGCGGCTGATGGAGGCGTTCTGGCCGGGGCCGATGACGCTGATTCTGCCCAAGAGCGACGCGATTCCCGGCGTGGTGAGCGCGGGACTGGATACTGTGGGCATCCGCCTGCCGTCAAGCGAGGCTGCGCGCGCGCTGATCCGCGCTGCAGGCAGGCCGATCGCCGCGCCGAGCGCCAACCGCAGCGGCAGGCCGAGCCCGACGACCGCGCAGCACGTCTTCGAGGACATGGACGGGCGCATCCCGCTGATCCTCGACGGCGGTGCCAGCGAGGTGGGCGTGGAGTCGAGCGTCATCGACGCGACCGGCGAGGTGCCGGTGATCCTGCGTCCGGGCGGCATCACGCCGGAGATGGTGGAGCTGGTGCTGGGGGATGTGCGCGTGGACGAGCATGTTATGAGTCCGCTTCATGAGGGCGATGTCGTCCGTTCTCCGGGCATGAAGTACAAGCACTACGCGCCCAGGGCGAAGACGGTGATCTTCGACGGCGCGGCAGACTGCGTGATCGCGGCGATCTGCGCGCGCTACGACGCAGCGGCGGCGGCGGGCGAGCGGCCGGCGATTCTCGGCTTTGACGAGCATGACTTCGGAAAGCGCACGCGCATCAGCCTGGGCAGCGTGAAGCGTCCGCAGGACGCGGCGGCCAGGCTGTTCGGCGCGCTGCGAGAGCTCGATGAGCGCGGCGAAACGGTCGCGCTGTGCGAGGCGGTCGAGGCGACGGGCATCGGCCTTGCGGTGATGAACCGCATGGGCCGCGCGGCGGGCTTTGACATCGAACGCGTATGATCTGCAGGAGCTTTGAACCAGTGTTTGCGCCGGATGCCCGCGTGATGATCGTGGGCTCGATGCCCAGCGTGAAATCCCTGGCGGATGCGCAGTATTATGCGCACCCGCGCAACGCGTTTTGGCCGATTCTGTTCGACGTGTTCGGCGAGAAGCCGACGGACGACTACGAGGCCAGAAAGGCGCTGATCCGTGCAAATCATCTGGCGCTGTGGGATGCGGCAGGCACCTGCGAGCGCGAGGGCAGCCTGGACAGCAGCATGCGCGATGTGGTCTGCAACGACTTTGCTTTGCTGTATGCGCGCTGTCCGCACATTCATACCGTGCTGTGCAACGGAGGCACGGCGCATGCGCTGTTTGTGAAATCCGGCTCTGCCGGGGGCCGGCGGGTGATCCGCATGCCGAGCACGAGTCCGGCGTACACGATGCCCTACGCCCGCAAGCTGGAGATCTGGAAGGAAACGCTCAATCAAGTGCTGTGCAAGGAGGGACAAGCATGAATATGCGCGATGTGATTCTCAAAAAGAAGGAAGGCGGGGCGCTCTCGCCCGAGGAGATCCGCGCGTTTGCGCGGGGCGCCGCGGATGGCAGCGTGCCGGATTATCAGCTCGCGGCGCTGCTGATGGCGATCTGCTGGCGAGGCATGACGCCGGAGGAGACGGCCTGCCTGACGATGGAGATGATGCACTCGGGCAGCGTGGTGGATCTGTCCGCGATCGACGGCGTGTGTGTGGACAAGCACTCCACAGGCGGTGTGGGCGATACGACCACGCTGGTGCTGGTGCCGCTGGCGGCGGCGTGCGGCGCGAAGGTGGCCAAGCTCTCCGGCCGCGGCCTGGGCCATACGGGCGGGACGCTGGACAAGCTGGAGAGCATCCCGGGCTGCTCGGTGAATGTATCCATTGAGGACTTCATCCGGCAGGTGCAGGACATCGGCTGCGCGGTCATCGGCCAGACGCAGGACCTCTGCCCGGCGGACAAGGCGCTCTACGCGCTGCGCGACGTGACGGGCACGGTGGGCAGCATCCCGCTGATCGCCTCGAGCATCGTGAGCAAGAAGCTGGCCAGCGGCGCGGGCGCCATCGTGCTGGATGTGAAGACCGGCAGCGGCGCGCTGATGCAGACGGTGGAGGAGTCCATCGAGCTGGCGAAGGCGATGGTGGAGATCGGCGCGCAGGCGGGCAAGCCCATTCTCGCGCTGGTGACGGGTATGGATCAGCCGCTGGGCACGCATGTGGGCAACGCGCTGGAGGTGAAGGAGGCCATCGACATCCTCGCCGGACGGGCCAAGGGCGACCTGCTGACGGTCTCTCTGGAGCTGGGCAGCCGGATGCTGATTGCCGGCGGTATTGCAAAGGACGTCGAAGACGGCAAGGCGCGCATGCGCAAGGCGCTTGAGAGCGGCGCGGGTTTGGCCAAGCTGAAGGAGATGATTACCGCGCAGGGCGGCGACGGCCGCGTCTGCGACGACGTGGATTACCTGCCGCACGCGGCGTACAGGATCAGTGTGCCTGCGCTGTCCTCAGGCTATGTGGCGAGGATGGACACGACGGCCATCGGCTACTGCGCGCAGGCGCTCGGCGCCGGCCGGCAGAAGAAGACCGATGTGATCGATCCGGCGGTGGGCCTTGTCATGGATGTGCGCCTGGGCGATGTCGTGCAGGCGGGCGACAGCCTGGCGACACTCTATCTGAATAAGCCAGAGCTGGCCGGGGAAGCCATCGCCCGGATGCAGCAGGCGATCACAATTGCACAGGAAAAGCCCGAGCTGCCGCCGCTCATCTATGCGGCGGTGTCCCGCGAGGGCGTGACGAGATAAACAGAGGATTATGAAGACAAAAGGAAGAGATTGGAAGAAGGCGCAGCTGCTCCTGCATCATCTGCGCCCGGCGGCGTCCGCGCTCCTGCTGGGCATGGGCGCGTCGCTGCTGCTGACGCTTTTGCGCATGGCATTCACGCAGGTGGTCCGCTTTACGGTGGACGGCGTGCTGCTGGGCGACGTCAGCAGCCTGCCGGCATTTGCCCAGAGCCTTGCGCCGGGGGCGCAGCTGGCCGGGGCCTGCGCGCTGGCGGCGGCGATTGCCCTGGGCCGGTTCGCGGTCAGCTATGTGCAGGACAGCCGCCTGCCGATGGGCTCCGAGCGGTTTACCAAGTCGCTGCGCGATGCGCTGTACAGCCGCATCCAGCGCCTGCCGTACAGCTGGCACGTGCAGCACGCCGCCGGCGACATCATCCAGCGCTGCATCTCCGACGTGGAGGTCGTGCGCGCGTTTGTGATGGATCAGCTGCTGGAGCTGCTGAGCACGCTGTTCATGATTGTGACCTGTGTGGTCATCATGTTCGGCATGAACGTGAAGATGGCGCTGCTGGCGACGGCGTTTGTGCCGGTGATCGTCGGGTATTCGATTCTGTTTTACCACTTCGTCTCCGCCAAATTCGTCAAGGCGGATGAGGCGGAGGGCGCGCTGTCCGCCGTCGTGCAGGAGAACCTAACGGGCGTGCGCGTGGTGCGCGCGTTTGGCCGGGAGAAGGCGGAGCTGGACAAATTCCGGGAGAAGAACAACCATTACACCGACCTCTGGCTGAAGCTGGGCGACTGGATGTCCGCGTTTTACACGCTGGGCGATGTGATGAGCATCCTGCAGGTGTTCTCCATCGTCGTGCTGGGCGTGCACATGTGCGTGGGCGGCGAGGTGTCCCTGGGCGTATATCTGGCGTTTGTGAGCTACGCGCGGGAGCTGACGCTGCCGGTGCGCAGGCTTGGCCGCACGATTTCGGAGATGAGCAAGGCCAATGTGTCCATGGACCGCCTGCTCTACATCCTGGAGGCCGAGGAGGAGCGGACGACGGAAAGCCCGGCGGAGGCCGATCTGCACGGAGAGCTCCGCTTTGAACACGTCAGCTTTGCCTACGAGGAGAAGCCGGTGCTGCGCGACGTGAGCTTCTCCATCCCCGGCGGAAAGACGCTGGGCGTGTTCGGCGGGACGGGCAGCGGCAAGAGCACCATCGCGCTGCTGCTGGCCAGGCTGTACGATCCGGACGAGGGCAGGATCACCATCGGCGGCGTGGACACGAAGGACATGGATCTGCATACGCTGCGCAGAAGCGTGGGCATCGTGCTGCAGGAGCCGTTCCTGTTCTCGCGCACGCTGGCGGAGAACATCGCCATCACGAAGGAGGATGCCTCCCGCGAGGACGTGGCGCTTGCGGCGCAGAACGCGTGCCTGGACGCCTCCATCGGCGAGTTCAGGGACGGATACGAGACGATTGTAGGCGAGCGCGGCGTGACGCTCTCCGGCGGACAGAAGCAGCGCACGGCGATCGCGCGCACGCTGCTCTCCGGCGCACCGGTGATGGTCTTTGACGACGCGCTCTCCGCCGTGGACGCGAAGACGGACGAGGCGATCCGCACCCGGCTGCGCGAAGCGGCGGGCGGCTCGACGCTGATCCTGATCGCGCACCGCGTGGCGACGCTCATGCAGGCGGATCAGATCATCGTGCTGGAGGACGGGCGGATTGCCGAGTCGGGCACACCGCAGGCGCTGCTGGAGACAAACGGCGCGTTTGCAAGAGCGGCCGCGATGCAGGCGGCTATGGGAGAGGAGGCGCAGGCATGAGCGAGCAGAAGAAGGCGTCGTTCTCCCTGGCTTCCTGGAAGCAGCTGCTTCCCGTGCTGGCGCGCTATAAATGGCCGCTGGTTGTGGTCATCGTGAGCAACATCCTGCTGGCGGGCATTGACCTGCTGTTCCCGCTTCTGCAGAGCCGCGCAGTGGACGACTTCATCATGAAGGGCACGGTTGCGGGCTTCGGCGGATTCCTTTTGCAGTACACCGGGCTGCTGATCGTGGAGATCGTGCTGCTGGTGGCCTACTTCAGGAGCTGCATGAAGGTAGAGATGTGCTTCGGGCGCGACCTCAAGGAGGCCTGCTTTGTCAATCTGCAGAAGCTGAGTCTTGACTACTACAACGTGACCAGCGCGGGCCACAGCCTCTCGCGCGTGATGAGCGATACGGCGAAGATCGCCGAGGCGACGGCCTGGACGTTCCCCAACATCCTCTGGGCGCTGGCGTACATTCCGGGCGTATACGCCGTGCTGCTGATGCTCGACGCGCGGCTGGCGCTGACGATGATCGTGCTGGCACCGCTCGTTGCGGGCTTTACGGTGTACTTCCAGAAGCGGCTGATTGCCCTCAACCGCGAGGTGCGCGCGCAGCATTCGCGCATCACCAGCGGCTACAACGAGGGCATCATGGGCGCGAAGACGAGCAAGACGCTGGCGCTGGAGGGCAAGCTCACCCACGAGTTTGAGGAGATCACGAGCAAGGCAGCGGCGGCGGGCATCGCACACGGACGCATGCGCGCTATCTATGTGCCGCTGATTGTGCTGTGCGGCACGCTGGCGGCCAGCGCCACGCTGGGCCTGGGCGGCAGCCTGGTGATGGGCGGCAGGCTGAGCATCGGCGTGCTGAGCGCGTTTATGACCTATGCGCTGAGCCTGTTCCAGCTCTTCCGGCAGATGGCGATGTTTATTTCCGGCATGGTTTCCCTGCAGGCGAACGTGGAGCGCGTGGCGGACCTGATCCACAAGCAGCCGACAGTTGTGGACAAACCGGAGGTGCTTGAGCGGTACGGCGACTGCTTTGCGCCGAAGAAGGAAAACTGGGAGAACATGCGCGGCGAGGTGGAATTTGACGACGTGTCCTTCCGCTACATCGAGGACGGCGAAGAGGTGCTTTCACACGTCAGCGTGCGTGTGCCTGCGGGCGGCACGGTGGCCCTGGTGGGCGAGACGGGCGCGGGCAAGAGCACGATGGTCAACCTCGTGTGCCGGTTCTTTGAGCCGACACAGGGCCGCGTGCTGATCGACGGGCGCGACGTGCAGGCGCGCAGCCAGCTCTGGCTGCACAGCCACATCGGCTATGTGCTCCAGGAGCCGCACCTGTTCTCCGGCACGATCCGCGAGAACATCCGCTACGGCAGGCCGGAGGCCACGGATGCGGAGGTAGAGGCGGCGGCCCGCGCGGTACACCTTGACCGGATCGCGGCGAAGCTGCCCTGCGGCTATGACACGGACGTGGGCGAGTGCGGCGACAAGCTCTCCACCGGCGAAAAGCAGCTGATCTCCTTTGCCCGCGCGATCATCGCCAGACCGGCGATCTTCGTGCTCGACGAGGCGACGAGCTCCGTGGATACGGAAACCGAGCAGCTCATCCAGCAGGCGACGAAGACGCTGATGGAGAACACGACCTCATTCATCATCGCCCACAGGCTCTCCACGATTCGCCAGGCGGACATGATTCTGGTGATCGAGCACGGCGAGATCGTGGAGCGCGGCACGCATGAGGAGCTGCTCAGGCTGGGCGGCGTGTACCACGAGCTGTATACCACGCAGCTGAGCAAACAGGAGAAGAATATCTCTTGACTTTTTCGCCGGCCGCGACTATACTGTTCCTATCTGAAATGACGAAGAAGAGTACCCCTGCAGGGATGCTTCAAAGAGAGGCGCGCCGCGGCTGAAAGCGCGCCAGGCAGGAGCAGGGCGAAGACCACCTTCCGATCGGGTCGCGAGGCGCGCGATACAGCGGCAAAGAGCACCAATCAGGGTGGAACCACGGGCAGAATTCTTCCGCTCGTCCCTCGAAAACACGCGAGGGACGAGCGTTTTTTCGTCCCAAGGCGGCATGACTGGGCAGATGCCCGGAAGGAGAGGAATCTGTATGAAAATCATCTACAAGGACGGCACGGTTGCAGAGTGCCCCAAGGAGGAGGAGCTGCACGTTCTGCGCCACACGGCGGCGCATATCCTCGCGCAGGCGGTGAAGAACCTGTATCCGCAGGCGCACTTCGCCTACGGCCCGGCGACCGAGAACGGCTTCTACTATGACGTGGATCTGGGCAACGTGAAGATCGCCGACGGCGAGCTGGCCCGGATTGAGGCCGAGATGAACAAGATTGTGAAGGCGAATCTGCCGATCAAGGCGTTCACCCTGCCGCGCAACGAGGCGATTGCGCTGATGCAGGAGCGCGGCGAAATCTACAAGGTGGAGCACATCGGCGATCTGGGCGAGGACGAGGTCATCAGCTTCTACCAGCAGGGCGACTACATCGACATGTGCGTCGGCCCGCATCTGTGCTACACCAAGGCGCTCAAGGCGTTCAAGCTGACGCAGATCTCCGGCGCATACTGGAAGAATGACCGCAACAACAAGATGCTCACCCGCATCAACGGCACGGCGTTCGCCACCAAGGACGAGCTGGCCGAGCACATGAAGGCGCTGGAGGAGGCGCGCAAGCGCGACCACAACAGGCTGGGCCGCGAGCTGGAGCTGTTCACGACGGTGGACTGCATCGGTCAGGGCCTGCCGATCCTGCTGCCCAAGGGCGCACGAATCATCCAGCTGCTGCAGCGCTGGGTGGAGGACGAGGAGCAGAAGCGCGGCTACCTGCTGACCAAGACCCCGCTGATGGCCAAGCGCGAGCTGTACAAGATCTCCGGTCACTGGGATCACTATCTGGATGGTATGTTCGTGATGGGCGACCCGCACGACGAGACGAAGGAGTGCTTCGCGCTGCGCCCGATGACCTGCCCGTTCCAGTATCAGGTGTTCCTCAACCGCATGCGCTCCTACCGCGATCTGCCGATGCGCCTGGGCGAGACGAGCACGCTGTTCCGCAACGAGGACTCCGGCGAGATGCACGGCCTCATCCGCGTGCGCCAGTTCACCATCTCCGAGGGCCATCTGATCCTGCGCCCGGAGCAGCTGGAGGAGGAATTTGCCGGCTGCCTGAGCCTGGCCAAGTACATGCTGGATACCATCGGCCTGGGCGAGGACGTGACCTACCGCTTCTCTCAGTGGGATCCGAACAACACGGCCAAGTACGAAGGCACGCCGGAGCAGTGGGATGAGGCGCAGAGCTTGATGAAGAAGATCCTCGAGGACCTGAACGTGCCGTATACCGTGGGCATCGACGAGGCGGCGTTCTACGGCCCGAAGCTGGACATCCAGATCAAGAACGTGTTCGGCAAGGAGGACACGCTCATCACGATCCAGATCGATATGCTGCTGGCCAAGAAGTTCGGCATGGAATACGTGGATACCGACGGACAGAAGAAGAACCCG
This sequence comes from uncultured Clostridia bacterium, assembly GCA_945948915.1. Lineage (GTDB taxonomy): Bacteria > Bacillota > Clostridia > Christensenellales > Aristaeellaceae > Ventricola. The sequence continues at coordinate 26,595 of CAMFCQ010000035.1, forward strand.
TACATCATCCATCGCACGTCCCTGGGCTGCTACGAGCGCACGCTGGCGCTGCTGATTGAAAAGTATGCCGGCGCGTTCCCGACCTGGCTGGCCCCGACGCAGGTGAAGATCATGACCATCACCGAGCGCGGCGACGACTGGGCCCGCGAGGTGGAGGCGGAGCTGCTCTCCCGCGGGATGCGCGTGGAGCTGGACGTGCGCAACGAGAAGATCGGCTTCAAGATCCGTCAGGCGCAGGCCGAGAAGGTGCCGTACATGCTCATCATCGGCGACAAGGAGGCTGAGGAGAAGGCCGTGGCCGTGCGCAACCGCAAGGAGGGCGACCTGGGCACCATGCCGCTGATGGACCTGGTGGAGAAGCTGGAGGAGGAAATCCGCACCAAGGCCCGCTGAGCCGCGGATATGCCCAAGACCGATTTTCTCCGGACAGGCGGAGAAAAATTGTAAAATCATGCTTGACAAACGGGCGGGGATGTCGTATTATAAACGAGTACGAAGTAGAAGCCGCCCGCTTCTCGCCCGGCACAATCGCGTGTCCGCGGCACATGGCAGCTTGATTTGACATGTCAAGGAGCGGGTATGCTTACCCGCTCTTTTTTGTGCTGTAAGGCGCAAAGACCAAATGGAGGTGTATCGCAAACCATATGGCAGTAGATCTGATGATGAACGAGGAAATCCGCGACCGCGAGGTGCGTGTGATCGACCAGAACGGTGAACAGCTGGGCGTTATGCCGACCCGCAAAGCGCTCGAACTGGCCGAGGAGGCAGGGCTGGATCTGGTGAAGATTGTGCCCGGCGCCAAGCCGCCTGTCTGCAAGCTGATGGATTACGACAAGTACCGTTACGAGCAGGCCAAGAAGGAAC
>CAMFCQ010000036.1 GCA_945948915.1 uncultured Clostridia bacterium
TTATCTGGCTTGCATAATTACCTAGCTCTAGACACTTTAGAAACACACCCTAGTATTAGAAACCGTAAAGATTGTCCGGCATGCAAGATCCCGGCAGGATATCCTGCCGGGATCATTCTATACAGCTTAGACCTTGACCGCTTTGATGCGGATGCGCACGTAATCCACGATCCACGTGCCGTCCTCCCGCCGGAGCGTCGGCCGCAGGCTGTCCACCGCTTCAGCGATGATCGCCTCGCGCACGTCGGCGGGTATGCCCTCAAACGGCGTCTTCACAAACATGTGAATCCAGTTTTTCAGGCCGTCCGCTCCCTGCTGCGGCGTGGGCCGGTCAAACAGCAGCGCGCAGGTGACGCGCAGACCGGCCGCCTCCAGAATGGGTGCGTGCTCCGCGATGGTGGGGAAGTAGAACACGCGCGGATAGACGAGGCCGCGGGCGGCAAAGGCGTGCTCGAGCGCGCTGTGCACGCGCTCCGCACAGCCGAAGCCGCCGAACTCGCACACGAGCTGACCGCCCGTCTTCAGGTTGCGCGCGATGGACGCGGCCAGCAGCGGCTGCCTGTCCCGGTCGATCCAGTGAAAGACCGCGTTGGAGAAGATCACGTCGGCCGGCGCGGGGAGCGTGAAGTCCGTCGCGTCCGCCTGCGCAAACGGAATGTCCGGGTGCAGCGCGCGGGCCTGCGCAAGCATCTCCTCCGAGGCGTCGATGGCGGTGACGCGGTAGCCGCGCGCAAGCAGCTTCTCGCTCAGCGCGCCGTTGCCGCAGCCCAGGTCCACGACGTGGCTGCCGGGCGCGGCGTCGATCATCTCGAGCACGCCCTCCCCGTACTGATGGACGAAGGCAAAGCCGCTCGTGTAGCCCCTGGCGTCCCAGGTGATGTTCATACGCTCATCCTTTCATACACGCGCGTGCCGCAGCGTACGCCCCAGGCGACGCCGTCGCGGATCAGGAACTCGTGGCGCACGCCCTGAGCCTCAGGATCCTCCGGATCAAGGGAGAGGAAGCGCGTGCCGCCGCAGAAGACCAGCGGGGCTGTCTTGCCGTCGCGGGTGCGCACGAGCGCGCCGTCCCTGTGCTCGATGGTCAGGATGCAGGGTTCGCCCTCGTGGCTGATGTAGGTGCCTGTGATCATCTCCGGCGCGGAGAAGTCTGTCCCTGTCGGGTTGAACCAGCGGTGGCTCTCGGCAAGCGGCAGACCGCACACGGCGTTGTACAGACCCCACATCAGCTCGTCCATGTCCTCGTCGCCCTGGTTGCACAGCACGGAAAAGCCGTAGCCCTCACCCAGCAGCAAGCCGCCCTTGGTGGACACGCCGTGCAGGCCGCCGGAGTGCTCGCAGATCACATGCCCGGCCTTCTCACGCTTGTACAGGCCCATGCACATCAGGCTGCGCGGCGAGACCGGATGATACTTGCCCGCCAGCAGCTCGACCGCCTGCGCGGGGAGGGCCTGCACGCCCTCGTGCATGCCGTAGTTGGAGATGGCACGGTAATAGACGGCCATGTCCCGGGCGGTTGACTTGACCATCGCGCAGCCGCGGAACGGCGGCAGGATGGACCAGCTATCGTCGCACACGCGCACGCCGTCCGACAGCTCAAAAAGCGAGGTGATGTTGCCGCCGGAGAGGGCGCGGGCGGCCTCAATGCCGTTGTCCAGAATCGAGCGCGTCATGCCCAGCGGCGCAAAGACCCGCTCCTGCATGAACTGCTCCAGCGCCATGCCCGCGGCCTGATCGATCACATAGGAGAGGATGGCGTAGCCCTCGTTCGAGTAGCTCATGACCTCGCCCGGCGCGCCGAGCGTTTTGTAGCTGCAATGGGCGACATAGTCAAGAATCTGATCGATCGTGTCCATCCGGTTGGGCGCGGTGCGGCGCATGGCCAGCAGCCATTCGCTCTCCGCGCGGCCCTCGCTGTTCATGGCGATGGACCACTCCAGCGGCTCCATCGGCGGGATGCCGGCAGTGTGCATCGCCAGGTGGCGGACGGTGACGGCCTCCTTCGGCTGGCCGGGTACGGAGAAGCCGGGGAGATATTTGCTTACCGGATCATCGAGATCGAGCTTGCCCTCGACGTGCAGGATGCATGCGCACAGCGCGGTGATCGATTTGCTCATCGAGGCGATGCCGAACATCGTGTCGCTGTCCGGGCAGAGATTCCCGGCCGCGTCGCGAAAGCCGTAGTTCCAGGCGTATTCGCAGCCGTTCGGGCCGGCGATGTACGCGGACACGCCGGCAAGGTCCTTCTTTTGTGCCCAACGCGTCAGATACGCGTCAAGCGCCTGCTTGTCGATCATATGCGGCCTCCATAAATGAAATGGGAAATGATGAAGAATTATAGCACGAAACGCCTGCGTTGGAAAGACTGAGCGGGCGCGTTTTGAGCTTGAAAAAAGCGGGCGAAGGCTTTACACTATATCTGTATGCCAATTCAAGAAGCATCCGGGCCTGGCCCGGTCAAGGAGAACATATGGATCAAAAGAAAGCGGGCGTGCTGCTCAGCTACGGGCAGACGGTACTTTCCACGCTCATCTCGCTCGTCTACACCCCGGTCATGCTGCGGCTGCTGGGGCAGAGCGAGTACGGCACCTACACGCTGGTGAACGGCTTCATCTCCAACCTCAGCCTGATGAGCTTCGGCCTGGGCAGCGCGTATGTGCGCTACTACGCGCGCTACGAGGCCAGCGAGGGCGAGGACGGCGTGGCAAAGATCAACGGCATGTTCATGGTGATCTTCCTGTGTATCGGCGCGGCGAGCCTTATGGTGGGCAGCGTGCTGGTGGCCAACGTGCACAACATCTTCTCGGCCAAGCTGACGCCTGCGGAGGTGGAAACCGCGCGCATCCTGATGGCGCTGCTGGTGGTGAACATCGCGGTCTCCTTTCCGTGCAGCGTCTTTACGTCCTACATCACGGCCAAGGAGCAGTTCCTCTTCCAGCGCCTGATCAGCATGATCCGCACGGTTTTAAGCCCCATCGTCATGCTGCCGCTGCTGCTGATGGGCCTGGGTTCCGTGTCGCTGGTGCTGGCGACGTTGGTGCTCAGTGTGGTCACCGACGCGTCGAGCATCTGGTACTGCGTTAGGAAACAGAAGATGCGCATGACGTTCGGGCGGTTTGACTGGGGACTCCTGCGCGAGATGGGCGGCTTCTCGTTCTTCATTTTCCTGAACATGATCATCGACCAGATCAACTGGACGGTCGATACGACGATCCTGGGCATCGTCAGCGGCACGGCGGCGACGGCAGTCTACGGCGTGGCGCGCGGCGAGGGCGACGCTTCGCTGACAAGCCTGTTCACCCGCGTGGGCCGCATCCAGTTCATGCTGCTGATGCTGGTGCTCACCGGCTTCATCTTCGTGGGCGAGCCGTTCATCGAGGCATGGGGCGGCGGCGAGTACGAGGGCGCGTATCCCATCGCGCTGCTGCTGATGGCGCCGGTGACGGTGCCGCTGATCCAGAACCTGGGCATCGAGATTCAGCGCGCCAAGAACAAGCATCAGTTCCGCTCCAAGGTGTACTTCTTCATGGCGCTGTTCAACGTGGCCATCTCCATCCCGCTGGCTATGCGCCTGGGCGGCCTGGGCTGCGCGCTGGGCACGGCCATCTCCATGATCGTGTGCAACGGCTTTGTCATGAACTGGTACTACCACAGGCACATCGGCCTTGACATGCTGGTCTTCTGGAAGAGCATCCTGAGCATCGTGCCGTCCTTCATCCCGCCGGTGCTGCTGGGCATGCTGGCAGTCCGCCTGCACGACTTCGCGGGCTACGCCGGCGTGCTGACGTTCGCGCTGCCGTACTGCGCGGTCTACGCGCTGAGCGTGTATCTGCTGGCGATGAATGAGGACGAAAGGAATATGGTCAGGAGCATCGGCAGAAAGCTGATGCGCAGATAACCGCAGAAAAGAACGGACGGATTCTTCCGCCCGTTTTGTATTGCAGATACGGCACGCTGAAGCTCCCTCAAGTACCCTATGTCAAAAACCGCCCCAGAAACGCCGCCGTCTGTGCCTGAATCACTTCCTCAAGAAACGCCGCCCCCTTCTGCTGCGCCCGGGAGAGCGCCAGCACATCAAGCAGCGCCTCGTGCCCGGAGATCATCGGGTGTGCGCCGCACAGCCGCCGGGCGCGGGAGCCGTCCAGCAGCGGCAGAAGCACCGGATGCGGCGGCTCGGTCTCCACAAGCGCACGGTCATGGCCGCAGCAGGCGCCAAGGCGCAGCGCTGCGGTGCGGCCCGGCATGAGGTTCTGCGCCCCGGCTTCCAGGTTGAAGATGCCCGTGCAGGCTGTGTCGCCCAGCAGGAAGCGCGCGCCCAGCAGCAGGCTGCCCATGCACATGTCCAGCGGATGCAGGAACACGCCCTGCGCGCCGGGATGCGGCACGCACAGCGGCTCGCCCGCATCGAGCGCGCGGCACCAGGCGTCATAGGGCGCGACGGCGGGATGGCCGCAGCCCAGGCATGGGAGATGGCGGACACTCAGCACGTGGACGGGATCGCCCAGCAGGCCGCGGCTCACGCCGTCGGCAAAGAGCTGGAGCATCGCGTGGAAGAGGCCCTCCTGCGTCTCGCCGCCGATGGGGTCGTCCTCGCGCACGGCCCACGGGCGCTGCGCTGCGCGATAGGCGCTCTCGTCGGAGAGGAGCATGACCAGCGGGACGCCGGCCTCGCGCGCCTCGATGAGCAGCGCGTCCAGCGCGCGCAGCTGCTCGGTCAGGCTGCCGCAGAGCGCACGCAGACAGGAGACGATCACGCAGCAGATGTGCCCGCCTGTGAGCGTGCGCGCCAGCGTTTCGCTGCCCGCCGGCAGGGGAAGGCGCAGGGGCCTTGCGCCCAGCTCGACCAGCAGCGCGTGCATGAAGCGGGTCATCCGGTCTTCGCCGCCCAGCAAAAGCACGCGCCGCGTGCCCCAGGCGGCATGCAGGGATTGAAGCATCGACTCGGCCTCCTTCGCCCATGGATCGTCTAAGCGTATGGCGCAAGGGTTTTAAATAGTCTGCCCTGACCTCATGGCAATCACTCTTTTTTCCGGGACGGGATTGTGATATAATCAGGTCAATGATTTGTGTACGGAGGCCGACATGATGACGAAAAAGACTGCGGCACTGCTGCTGACGATGATCCTGTGCCTTGGCGCCTGCTGTGCCCAGGCCCTGACCGTAACGGGCCTGGAGACGGAGCTGCTGGAGCGCGACTGGTCCACGAACCTGTTCTTTGCCCGCATGGAAGCGCTGACCGGCGTGAGCGTACAGGCCAGCGGCGTATCCGATGAGGAGGAATACGCCAAGATGCTCGCCGCGATGGAGAAGGGCGACGTGCAGACAGACGTGCTCTTTAAGGCGGAGCTGTCCCGTGCGCAGGAGATCGCGCTGCTTGACAGCGGCGCGATCATCGACCTTGCGCCGCTGATCGCAGAAAGCATGCCCAACCTGAGCGCGCTGCTGGATGCGCATCCCGAGTGGCGCGAGGTGATCACGCTGGAGGATGGGCGCATCGCGTCGCTGCCGCTGCTCAACGAGCATGAGCGTCAGGTGATGCTGTGGATCAACCGGGCGTGGCTGGGTAAGCTGGGCATCGCCATGCCCACGACAGTCACGGAGCTGACGGATGCGCTGCTGGCGATCCGAAACGGCGATCCCAACGGCAACGGCAAAGCGGACGAGGTCGGCGCGGATCTGATCGGCGTGTATGAGATGCGCTGGCTGCTGCCGTACTTCGGCATCGTGGCGGATGACTACAACCTGGCGCGCAATGCGGCGGGCGAGATCGTCTTTGCGCCGGAGCTGCCGGCATACCGCGAGTTCATCGCGCTGCTCAGGGACTGGACCGAGCGCGGCGTGCTGCGCGAGGACGCGTTCACGGCAATGCACAGCACCGAGGCGCTCAACGAGCGCGACGAGGACGCGCCGGTCACCAGCGGCATGCTGCTGTCCATGACCCCGTATACGCACATCAGCGCGAACGCTGTGAGTGACTATGAGCCGGTGCTGCTTGCCGGCCCGGACGGCACGACGCGCTGGCGCGACCTGCTGGGAAGCGTGTGGACCGGCTGCTTCGCGGTGACGAGCGCCTGCGAGGATCCGGCGCAGGCGCTGCGCTGGGTGGATGCGCTCTATGCCGAGGAGGGTGCGCTGCTGGGCTACGCGGGCGTCGAGGGCGAGGACTATACGGTGGACAGCGAGAGCCGCTGGTCGTTTGACCTCAGCGGCAACCGCGACGTGAGCAAGATCCGCTCGCAGGTGCTCATGTATACCGGCACGGCCATGCCGGGCCTGTATCCTGCGGAGTTCATCTTCCGCGTGGACAGCGACATCGACCAGCATGTGTTTGCGGCGAGCGAGAAGGCAAGGGCGGTCAGCGAGCGCGTGACGCAGGCGTACTGCCTGACCACGGCGGATCAGGAAAGGGCGGACGCGCTCAGCGCGGAGCTGGGCAGGCTGGTGGATACCGGCATCGCGCGGTTCGCCACCGGCGAGGCGGAGCTGACGGATGAGAACTACGACGCGTGGCTGACAGAGCTGAAGGCGGCGGGCAGCGATGAGCTGACTGCGCTGTTTCAGGATGCGCAATGATCTGCTTGCAAATCCATACTGACGGACGGCTCATGCAGCCGTCCGCTTTTGTCAAGTTGCGTCCGTCCTGCGCATAGGATACCCCCGGAGGCGATGAAGCATGGAGCAAGGGATGAATATCGGCGCCCGGCCGCACATGCTGACGCTCGAGGGACGCGCGCATGCGCGGCTGTCCGGCGTGATGGCGGTTTGCTGTTTTAACGATCAGGAGATTGTGCTGGAGACCTCGGAGGGCGAGGTCGCGCTGCTGGGTGAGCAGCTGCATATTGAGCAGCTGAACCTCGAGGACGGACAGCTTGACGTGACGGGCGAGATTGCCGGCATCGAGTACAACGGCCCCGTCAAAAAGAAGGAGAAGCGCGGCTTGTTTTCGCGCAGACGCAAGTGACGGTTGCCGAGCAGGCGCGCGCGTTCCTGGCTATGGCCCTGTGCGGCGCGCTGCTCGGGGCCGTGTATGACGTGCTGGGCGTCCTGCGGTGCGGGAAGCTTCTGACGGCAGCAGCCGATCTGCTCTTCGGCGTGCTGACGGCGGGCGCTGTGATTGCGGCGGCGCTGGCGCTTCGCTGCGATGCATACAGACTGTATACGCTGCTGGGCGTCAGCACGGGCTTTGCGCTCTATCAGTACTCGCTGGGAACTGGCGTTCGCTTTTTGAAGGGGAAACTGAAAGGCTTGTCAGAAAAAGTAAAAAAATAGACAAAAATATCCGCAGACATGCAGGAAAATGGCGGAACAGAACGAATATTGGCTCACTACACGTTTGAAATTCGGGGAGCGGGGGAACGGACATGAAGAAGAACAGGGTGCGAATCCGGCCTTTCAGGATTCTGTCCGTGCTGCTGGGCGCGATTGCGCTGGCCATGCTGTCCCACTTTCCCAAGAGGGCCGTCAGCCTGGAGCGCCAGCAGCAGCAGCTTGAGGCTGCGGCGCAGGCCTACTATGACGCGCAGAGCCGGCACAACCAGCTGACCACCGAGCTTTCGGAGATCAATACGGCGGACTTTGTGGAGCGCACGGCGCGCCGCGACTATGGCTACTGCTGGTACGGCGAGGTCATCTACGAGGTCGGAAACCTCGAGGAGATCGAGCAGAAGCCGGAGTTTGAGGTCTTCGGCGAGGAATAAAGCTTACAATCTTATATCGAATTCACGGAGGGAATGCCATGCGTCTTGCGTGTATGGGGATCGGTTCCAACGCCATTCGCCTGCTGATTGCACAGTGGACGGAGGAGAGGCTGTGTGTGCTTCGCCGTGAACGCCGGGGGACGCGTCTGTTTGCAGGGCTTGTGGACGGCGCGCTGACCGAGGAGAGCATCAGGTCTTCTGTGGAAGCCGTCGCGGAGCTGGCTGCGCTTGCCCGCCTGGATGGCGCGCAGGAGATCTTTGTTTTTGCCACCAGCGCCGTGCGCGACGCATTGAACGGCGAGGAATTCACCCGCCGCGCGGAGGCGGCCAGCGGCACAAAGATCGAGATCATCTCCGGCGAGCAGGAGGCGGTGCTCTCCTATATCGGCGCGAGCGAGGGCGGGCGCTGCGGTGTGCTGGACATCGGCGGCGGCTCCACGGAGTTCACTATCGGCGAGGACGACCGCATTCTGTGCGCGGTGAGCCTGCAGATGGGCGCGGTGCGCATGAACGCCCAGACGCCGATCCTGCGCTGCGAGGACTATGAGACGACGGTGGAGCGCTGCATGCGCATGATCAGCCGGGACGCAGCCGCGCTGCTTGCCTGCCCGAAGCCGGAAAGCTGGGTGGGCGTCGGCGGCACGATGACGACGCTGGGCGCCATGCAGCGGGGCGTGCCGATGTTTGACCCGCGGCTGTGCGAGGGGATGCGCGTGTCCCGGGCAGACGTATGCGCCTGGGGACGCAGGCTGTCCCGCCTGACGATTGCGGAGCGCCGGCAGATCGTGGGCCTGATGCCGCACCGTGCGGACATCATCCCCAGCGGCATGGCGATTCTGGAGGCGGCGATGCGCGCATTCGGCATGGAAGAGCTTGCGCTCTCCGCGCACGGGAACATGGACGGCTACCTGAAGAAAAAATTTAGAGAAATGTATTGACAGATGATGGAGACTGCGATATAATGATTAGCGTCGTCAGAACGACGCAGACATATCGCGGGATGGAGCAGTCTGGCAGCTCGTCGGGCTCATAACCCGAAGGTCGAAGGTTCAAATCCTTCTCCCGCAACCATATTGATGGCTCAATAGCTCAGCTGGCTAGAGCGTCCGGTTCATACCCGGCAGGTCGATGGTTCGAATCCGTCTTGAGCCACCACAAACTCACCAAGATTTGATGCTTGGTGAGTTCTTTTTTTGTTTAAATTTGCTAAAAGTGCCTCTTTCTGTATGTGCCTTGCCGCGTCAACCTTTGATTCTGCCACATAACCTGCCACATGAGCAGTTAAATAACGCCCGTTTAAGCCTGATGCCGTAAGGCTTTTTTTCGTCTTATGGCTGCCACATAATCTGCCACATCAAGCGTTGCTGGAGGTTAGAATCTTACGGGCAATTTCAAGGTCTTCGTCTTGAGTATGAACGTAGATATTTTTCATGGTCGCAAGGTCTTTCCAACCGCCCATCGTCTGTAAAATTTTGTCATCCACGCCCGCTCTGTGTGCTCTGGTTGCGAATGTATGCCGGAAACAGTGGGGCGTTTTTCCATATACGTTGATGGACTTCTTCACACGCTCCCAAAGCCGCCTGTCGGCTTGAAAAGACAGTGGGGTATGCGGGTCATCCAAAGAAGGAAGAACATACGCCTCAGGGTCATTTAGTTCGCTCTGGGAGAGTTCTAAGGTTTCAAGTAGCCCCGGTAGGATGAGCATTTTGCGTTTTCCCGCTGGAGTCTTTGGATCTCCGATGATGGTATGGCCCTTTGCATAGGTGACGCCCTGCGTGATGCTGACGGTTTGTTCGGAGAAATTGAAGTTCTTGATCTGCAAGCCCCGGATGTCTTCACACCGGGCAGGGAACTTCAAAAGCATAGCTACATACCGCCTGTCGCGTAGTTGGGGAATGTCCTGAAGGTGGGATTCGATATCGTCTGCTTCATCAGAGGTCAGGGCTTCCCGCACGCTCTTTTTGCTGGAGGGATTGCGTAATCGTTTTGACTTTGCCGGGTTGATGCTGATTAGCCCATCTTCTTTTGCTGCGTTCAGAATCATGCCCAGAGTAAGGAGCAGTTCTTCAATGGTCTTCTTTGAGTAGGCGGCCTTGCTGTTCATGAACTCCTGCACATCATCAATGGTGATGGTGCAAATATCACGCGGCCCAAAGTAGGGGAGAAGGTGCTTCTTGAGATAGCCCTCATAGTTGGCAAGGGTCTTTGCTCGCACTTTGCCGACTTTATAGAGGTTATACCATTTCCATGCACGGTTCTCAAAAAGGTTTTCTGCTTGAGGTTGGATGATGACTTGGTTGCTGTTCGGCAGAACAACAAGACCTGCCTCAATAGCACATTGAAGATAAGCATCGAAAATGTCCTGCTGTGTTTCACCGGAAAGCCATTTTACTTTACCATTGATAACAGCACGCTGTTGAAATCGTTTTGCCATGTCGTACTCCGTTCCGACACGTCTGTGTTATCTCCTATGAGGTTATCAAGGTACAAGACTCTCTATATATCTTCGATTGGATTCTGGATTTTCCTGTTTACAACTTTTGCTGGAAAAACCTGTTTGTGATACACATGAATACGATGCCGAAGAGGGAACAGAGGTTGTGGCCTTGTATGCTCACGGAGAGAACGGATGGATATCAATTGTCTTCTTACATAACGATGAAGAAGGGTTAATTGATCAGATCTTCTTGAGTAAGAACAACAGACACAGAGTTAGCGTTCATGATTAATACGGAGATTGATCAATGTATTTGGATTCGTTTTATCTGCCGATTGATAAAGAGGAATATCTGCTCAGGGAAAGAGGAGCGCATAACGGTGGACGGAACCTTTATATAGATAATCCATATCCCTGTGGGTTGTTTGCTAAAAAACAATTACGCGAGGTCCAATTCAAGAAAATCACTGTATTCTACGGTGGAAATGGTTCGGGAAAAAGCACACTATTAAACCTGATTGCTGAAAAGTTAGAGTTGAATCGAATTGCACCTTTCAATTCTGACGAGATGGTTGCCTCTTATGTAAAGGCGTGTGAGTACAGTCTAGGATACGATGACGAGGGATTCCATCACAGAATACCAAATGGCAGCCGGATTATTTCCAGTGATGATATTTTTGATTACATGCTGACGGTCAGAACCAATAATGATGAAATTGGCGAAAGCAAAGAAGAAGCTCGTGATGAGTGGGCACATTTGAAGTTTGGAAAAACCATAAAGATGAGCGGCATGCAGGATTATGAAGCTCTTCGTATGCAAGTGCTTGCCGGAAGAGAATCGGTATCGCGTAGAAAGTTCATTCAGCAGACTGCTGGTCATGAGGTTAAGCTCAATAGCAATGGCGAAACGGCTTTGGATTATTTTGAGAAAAGGCTTAAGCCGGATACATTATATTGCTTGGATGAGCCTGAAAACAGTATGTCTCCAAAGATGCAGTTGAACCTTGTGAAAATGCTGGAAGAATTAGCAAGGTATTGTGGATGCCAGTTTATCATTGCAACACATTCTCCGTTTCTGCTGGCTCTTGAAGGTGCAAGGATTTATGATTTGGATGCTGCTCCAGTCGAGATAAAGGACTGGTGGGGGTTGGAAAACACAAGGATCTATTATGAGTTTTTCAAAAAGCATCATAAACTCTTTGAAAGGGAAACTGAATAGAATGGGCGAAGGCAAAACCTTCGTCTTTCTTCATATGAATTCTTTGTATGAATTGTGGTTTTTCTGGTTTTCTGATACAATATAGGATAACACTTGAAAGAAAATTGGTAAGAAATGGGGCGGCATGGTTATGGAATCTATGGAACAAATTGCGATTGCATTGTTTCAATATATTAAAGAACTGTGTGCAATTAGGCATCCAGATGAATTGAATGTCAGAAGCAGGAGCAGAGTCTGCAATGAAACGAAAAATACGCTTATAATAACATCAATATACAGAAGGGAGTCTGATTCACCCATGAAAAAGTTCGCCATCCTTCTTCTCGCTTTGCTGATGTTCTGCGTTTCCTGTGTGGCTTCGGCCTGTGGTACCTACATCCTGATCCCCGATAGTGACACGCGCCTGCTCTTTGAAGAAGAGGTGCGCAGCTACTGCATTGATACGCTGGGCTACGTCTTGTGCGAAATAGTTGCGCGGCACGGCTATCACTTTGATCCCAAGGGTAAATATGCCGATCATTTCATGGAACTCAGCTATGTAGAGCCCCACGACAGCGGATTTCCCTACGAGGAAGCGCCTAATGAAGTCAGCAATGAGGAGATCATCACCGGCCTTTCAGATATCGAGCGACAGAATATCGATCTGATTCTGCGTGTCATGACGGAAAAGATCGAAAGTAACGATATCTCTGGCTACTATGAAGACTGGTGCTGCGAGGAGGAATCGGATTCCTGGAATCTTTTTGATGAAATCGGCGAAGGAGATGCAGTCAATTTTCCGCGAGGCCTCAACCTTCCGGTGTATTCTGGTCCCGGTGAGCACTATCTTCGTGCGGACGGTGGTCTCGCTGCGGTCAATACTGGCAAGAATATTTATGGTTACGGCTTTGATGGAGACTGGCTGCTGATCGCCTACTATGATGATTGGGAGACGGAACAAACCCGCGTGGGCTATGTTCATAAGGATGCGTTCGGACGCGATCTCAATCCCGCGGTATGCAAAATCGGAGAATTGGATGAGTATGAGAGGTCGTTCTGCAGTGAACACATGTTTTTGTTCGATCAGTTGAAATTCGGCAGCGAAACGCTCACGCTGCCTGCAGGCGTTACCCTGACAGATGATCCGCTGGGCAAGTGTACGCCGCTTACCCGTCTCAGCAAGGGCGATACTGTCACTGTGCTGTTTGCCTATCCGCCCAAACTTACACCGGATGACTTTGACGAGGAGACGACGTTCTTTGAAAACTATGAACGTCTGTTGTATGAGATCTTCGACGGTTATCAGTGGTTCTACGTTGAAACACATGAGCCTACGCCGGCGCGTGGTTTCATTTCCTGTACCACTTTGTATTTGGAACCTGATTACGAGCCGAAAGGCTTCAATATTTTCGCAGAATACTATCAGGCTTCTTATGATAGTTACGCCGTGGAAGATGAATTTGATGCCCAGTCTCTTGCAAATGTTGAAAAATTTTATGCCGAGCTTTTAGAAGCTGAACCGTCTGCTGAAAATGAAACGGAGCATGCGCTGTGGGAAGTGCTCTGCCAAAGCAGTGAGACGCATATCCAGCGTGTCAGCTACGAGATAGAGAGCGGAGAATAACTGTGCGTAAACCGCTTGGAGCTGTATAGCCTCAAATATAGCGGAAGCATCAGATATTCTTGCGGGATGCACCCACTAAGCTCCGCATCCGTCCCTTGTATCACAATTTACCTCTTTAGCCACAAACTCACCAATCAGAAATGGTTGGTGAGTTCTTTTTTTGCCCGGAATGGCGGGCTGACCATTGCCGTGCGCCGCCGCGCGGCATTCCCGGGCCCACCGCATCACGCTTCGCCGGAGGTCAGAAGGCCCGATACAAGGCAAAATATCCATGAGAAAGCTTGAAACCGGAAATTTCGTATAGGGTTCTGCGCAAAGATATGCAATAATTCTATCGAATATATTTCGCAGCGCCTGATAAGCAGCGGCGCTGAATACAGAAGAAATGAGGGCGGCGATGAGACGGATTGGCTTGGCGGTGGCGCTGCTGCTCCTTTTGTGGGCAGCTGCGGCAGCCGGAGAAGAGGAAAGGATCACGTTCCGGGACCATGGCGGCACGCTGAATGTTCCGGCAGATGCGGCGTATATTGATCTGGGCAAGCTGAAGGTGGGGGATTTTGACGCCTTTGAACGCTTCCTGGATGCGCTGCCGCAGGTGCGTCAGGTGGACATGTACGCCACGCACATGTTCAACCGGCAGGCGGTACGCTTGAGCGAGCGGTATCCGCAGATCGAGTTCGGCTGGACGATTTATGTCGGCGATCACACGGTCCGCACGGATCAGACCGCCTTTTCCACGCTGCATGACAGCGTCGTGCGCAGACATACCTCCCAGGACCTGGAGGCGCTGCGCTACTGCAAAAACCTGCGTGCGCTGGATCTTGGCCATAACGCGCTGACGGACATTTCGTTCCTGGCGGATCTCAGCGAGCTTCGGGTGCTCATTCTGGCGGACAACAGAATCGAGGATCTCTCGCCGCTGGAAGGGCTTGAGCACCTGGAGTACATCGAGCTGTTCAATAACCGCGTGACAAGCTTTGCGCCGCTGGCGAAGCTGCAGCATCTCCTGGATCTGAATGTTGCCCAAAACTGCGCGGCGGAGCTTGATCCTCTGTACGAAATGCCCTGGCTTGAGCGCCTGTGGCTGCGCGACTGCGGCAATGCGGAAACCCCGCTGACCCCGGAGGCGCTTGATGCGCTCGGCACGGCGCTGCCGACAACCTGGATTGACGGGGATTCCCTGGGCACGGACGGCGGCTGGCGTTCACATCCGCGTTACGCTGTGCTGTTTCAGATGTTCAAGGGCAGGGATTACCTTCCCTTTGAGGAATCTCCTGCGGGGGATACGCTTTGATCGACAAAAACCAAGGACGAGAGAGGAAGAGCTACATGAGAAAATGGATGCTGCTGCTGATGTGCAGCCTGCTGCTGCTGGGAACCGCCCTGGCTGAAGAGCCGTCATACGAGCTGCCGCTGGACATTGATTTCGCCAATTACCCGGCGGATCCGGCGGGCTTTACGGAGGATGCCTATCACGATGAGAGCCTGGACGTGCGCCTGGAAACCGGAAGCCTGCGCGGCGTGCAGTATCATGTGGCGTACTTTCAGGTGAAGAGCCCCACGCAGCTGCGCACGGCCATTGCCGGGCGCCCCAACGAGAGCGTAGCGGCACTGCCCTCCCAGATGGGTAAGGCGAAGAACGCCGTCCTGATCCTGAACGGAGAATACTATATCCAGCGCACGAAGGACATCTTCATCTACCGTCAGGGCAAGATGTTCCGCGATCAGCCGGACCCCGTGAAGGACGTACTCATCATCGATGACGCCGGTGATTTCCATATCTACACCAGCAGGGACAAGGCAGCTGAGATTCAGGCGTTCCAGGACGAAGGCGGCGTGATCGTGAATGCATTCTCCTTTGGCCCGGCGCTGATGATCGACGGAGAGCGGATTCCGTACAGAGAGGACTACTATTTCTATCCCTACGAGCGGACGGGCCGTTCGGCCGTGGGCCAGGTTGGCCCGCTGTCCTATGCGTTCATTTACTGCCCGCAGGCTACGCAGAAGGAAATCGGCGACATCGCAGAGGCGCTGAACCTGCAGCAGGCATACAATCTGGACGGCGGCAATTCCAGTGTGATGATCTTCAACGGCAAGTATGTCGGCGGCAAGAAGAGAAACACGGAGCGTGAGCAGAGCGACATTCTGTATGTGGTCAGCGCGGTCGCGCCGGATTGATGAGCGGAGGAAAGCTGTATGAAGAAGACGGGAATGGCAGCGGCGCTGTGCGTGCTGCTGCTGCTTGTGCTGTGCTTTGCCGTGCCGGACGGGCAGATTCTCTGGGAGGCAAGCGACGCGCTGTACACGGGGGAAGCGCTGCCTGCGCTGACAGGACATATTCTGCCCTATGGCGTGGGTCTGGCCGCAGCGTCTGTGCTCGCCTGGGCGGTGTCCTTTGGTCTGGCCAGGCGGCGGACGTCCCTGCAGGGCGCGCTTTGCTGGCTTGCGTGGGCGCTGGGGCTGGGCATTCTCCTGTCCCGCCTGCTGTACTGTGTGGTGGAGCCGGCTTACTATAATCCCGAGTGGTTCACCCGTCTGGCGGCGCTGCGCCTCTGGGACGGCGGCATGGCCATGACCGGCGCGCTGGCAGGCATTCTCCTGGCTGTAAAGCTGGCGCCGGAGGGCGCTGCGCTGGCGCCGACGGCGGCACCGCTGTTCGTGGCGGGGGCGCGGCTTTCGGAGGTCTTCACGCAGGTGGGGTATGGCCCCAGCGTGTACTTCGAGGGACTGCTTTCCCGGCAGGTGGGCTACGCTGTCCGGCTGAACGTCAGCCTGCTGGAAGCGGCGCTGGCGCTGGTGATCTTCATCTGTGTGCTGCTGCTGCCGCGCTGGACGGCCCAAAGGAAGCTTAAGCTGAGTGACGGCAAGCGCCTGTGCGCGTTTGCGATCCTGTACGGCGTTTCTCAGATCTTCATGGAGAGCCTGCGCAAGGACCGCCACATGATCTGGGGCTTCACCAAGGCGCAGCAGATTCTGGCCATCCTCATGGTGCTCGGCACGCTGATGATCCTGGCAAAGGATGGAAAGGCAAAGCGTCATGCGCTGCTGATCACGCTGTGCGCTGCGGTTCCGCTGGTCGTGCTGGAATTCGCGCTGGATCGTGCGGACGTGTCGATCTGGCTGCTCTACGGCGCGTATCTGCTGATCCTTGCCGCATATCTGTGGGGCGCATGCCGGATGCTGCGCCGGTCGCTGACACCAGACGACATCAGGGCGGCGTAATCTGAAATCGGACAGACTTCCGCATGGATTGCGGGAGTCTGTTTTATCAACCAGCTGAAAAGGGTTATGCGTCCCGATTCGTTGACTTCGCCCGAGGAATTCTGTACAATACGTTTATCAGGAAGACAGGATGGAGTTGGAGGATATGAGAATTTGCAGTTTCGGTTCCCTGAATCTGGATCACATCTATCAGGTGGAGGAGATCGTGCGCCCGGCGGAGACGATCAGCGCCTTTGCAGAGCAGGACGTATGCGGCGGAAAGGGGCTGAACCAGTCCATCGCGATGGCGCGCGCCGGCGCACGGGTGTGGCATGCCGGCAATGTCGGGCAGGACGAAGCGGGCGCGGTGCTGGAAGCGGCGCTTCGCGCGGAGCACGTCGATACCTCCCTGATCCGAAAGCTGCCGGTGCCCAGCGGCCATGCGATCATCCAGATCAATGCGCAGGGCGAGAACGCGATCATCGTCTTCGGCGGCGCAAACCAACAGGTGACGCAGGCGCAGATCGACGAGGTCTTTGCCCGGTTCGATCCAGGTGATCTTCTGGTTCTGCAGAACGAGGTGAACTGCCTGCCGGAGATCATCCGCTGCGCGCATGCGCGCGGCATGAGGATTGCGCTCAATCCGTCGCCGATCACCGCAGCGCTCAAAAAGGTGCCGGTCGGGCTGTGCGATATGCTCTTTGTCAACGAGATCGAGGCGGGGCAGCTGTGCGGCACGGACAGGGCCTCCCTTCAGCAGCTGGCCGCCCGTTTCCCGGAGACGATGCTGGTGTACACCATGGGCAGCCGCGGCGCGTCGGTCTATGCGGCGGGAAAGACGTACCATCAGGACGCCGTGCGCGTGAAGGCCGTGGATACGACCGGCGCGGGCGATACGTTCACCGGCTATTTCCTGGCGGCGATCTGCGAGGGTATGGAGATCGCGGATGCGCTTTGGCTGGCCACGAAGGCGGCGGCGATCAGCGTCACCCGCGCCGGCGCTTCCGTGTCGGTGCCCACGCGCGCTCAGGTGGAGGCGTGGCAGCCCTGAGCATGCCGCAGGCGAAGGATGAATCTGCCCGAAAGACGCGAGGAGGATGTCCCGTGAAGCACTATCTGTTCGTCCATTTCCGCGAAAGCACCTCTCCGGAGGGAGAGCAGGTGCATTTTGCCGTCAGCCGGGATGGCTTTGCCTGGGAGGCGCTGAACGGCGGCAGACCCATCCTTTGGGCGTACACCGGCGACCACGGTGTCCGCGACATGACCATCGTGCGCGATGGGCATACCGGACGCATTCATATCTTTGCCACGGATCTGTCCCTCTCCTACGGCATGCGCGGCAAATACGCGCATTCGTGGGACAACATCCGCCGTCACGGCAGCAAGGCGCTGGCGCACTGGCAGACAGACGATCTGGTGCACTGGACGGAGGAAGAACTGATCGAGCCGGGCGGCGAGGCGTTCGGCTGTCTCTGGGCGCCGGATGTGATCTATGACCCGGAGCATGAGGACTATGTGCTGCACTGGTCCTCCACCCATGCGGGCGACGATTACAGGACGATGGCTATCTATTACAGCCGCACGAAGGACTTTGCGCACTTCACCGCGCCGAAGCTGCTTTACCGCAGGGGAGACGGAACGTGCATTGACTCGGCTATGTACAGGGAGAACGGCCGGTACTACCTGTTCATCAAGTGCGAGAGCGATCCGCAGGGCATCGCGCTGGTCGCAGGCGATCACGCGGCAGGCCCGTTTGAGCCGGTGGAGCATTTTGACGAGGCCATTGCGTCCGTGCAGAACGGGCTGTATGAAGCGCCGACCGCCGTGCAGCTGGATGACGGGCGCTGGTGCCTGTTCCTGGATTATTACGGTGTGAAGGGCGCAGGGCAGGGCTATGTGCCCTTTGTGGCAAGCAGCCTGGCCAGCGCGGATTTCGCCCGATGCGACGAGGCGTTCAGCTTTCCCTATGGCTTCAAGCACGGCACGATCCTGCCCATCACGCAGGAGGAGTACGAGCGCATGAAGGAGCACGACTGGAGCGATGTGCCGGACAACCGCTGATGCGCGGATTAGGCCATTTTAACAAGAATAAATAGGGGAAAGCTCTTCCTGCGCATCCAGCAAAAAGAAAAAAGCCCTGTGGTGCAAGGCTTTTCAGGTAGAGAAAAAACGCTGACCCCTGTATCGGGATCAGCGTCCTCTTCTGGCATCGTGCTCAAATTTTGATACAAAGTGCAAAAGTAAACGGCAACCGGGAAACTGGGTGCAAGTGGGTGCATAATAAAACGGTAGCGACCTCTGCTGGGTGCAAACGAGCATCCAGAACAGAGGCCGCGTTTTATTTTGCACCCAAGGATGCACCCAGACGCAAACATCGTAATTACTGCACCTTTCAACTTTTGCAGTGGTGCTTACCGGGTATCCCCTGTAGAATGGATGTGAGCCGGGGCAAAAGAAAAATCGCTACCGGGTGCGATCCGGTAGCGGCTTGACAGCAGATTACTTGCCATTCAGTCTGATACCATTTTAATTTGTTACTGTCAACACATCAAATGATATCGAAGAGCGTGATTCGAAAAGAAGCTTACTTAACCAGTCCGCTTTCCTTCAACAGCACTTCCAGGTCCGTTCCCTTGAGATGCTTGAGCAGCACCTTCAGCAGGATCTCTTCCTTAAAGGAGGTGGGCAGATCATCCACGGACTTCTTGTCCACCGCATAATAGCACGCACGGAGGAGTTCACGCACATCATACTTGGAGCCCCAAACCTCAGGTACGCCGCGATCCACATTCATCAGCGTATATACAGCTTCCATACCGGTGCGGATCGAGTATTCGGTGGTGAAGATGGTATCGCGGGGCGTCTCGGCGAACTGGCCAATGAAGGCGAAGTTCACGGCGTTATTCGGTACGACCAGCGGGCGGTCAGATTCCTTGCGGGGCTGGAAGAAAGCATTGATATAGGGCATATAGCAGGTGGTGGTGTTGCAGCGTTTGGCAGCCCAATCCTGGATCTTGTCTGTGGGCACACCGATATGATACAGCCACTCCTGGCACACTTCCTCGCCGGTGCAGGCCCGCATGGGCTTGTTCACGAAATTACCGGGCTTGTTGGTATTCAGAGAATACAGCCACACCAGAACCATGTTCTTATCCTGGGAGCGGAACTGGGGCTGACGATTGATCGTCCAAGAGAGATACCAGTTCTCTGTGCTGTCCTTTACCGTCACGATGCCGCCGGTCGTAACCTTACCTGCGCGAGGATCACGCTTGCAGATGGCCATGATCTTCTTGATGATCTCTTCGTCAGAGGTGGCAACGGTAGCACTCATCCAGTTGGTGGCTTCGGGATCAGAGCAGAAGGCATCAGGGTTGCCATACTCGCCATGCTTGGCCTGGGCAGCAATGTTCTTCCACAGATCCCAGGACTCACCGCCGCCCACACGGATGCCGGACAGATCCGGAGCAGTGTGCTGATCGCCGTAGCAGGAGGTATCAGTGCAGCAGCCGTTGGTGATGAAGACCAGATCGTCCTCCATCAGGTCAATGTGCTGTGCTTCGCCATTACGGACAAAATCCAAACGGCGGGCGATCTTCTTGCCGTTTTCCTCCTCGATCACGACGTTCTTCACATCCATGCCGTATTCAATCTTCACGCCATGGCTTTCCAGGTACTTGACCAGGGGCAGGATCATACTCTCATACTGGTTATACTTGGTGAAGCGCAGTGCGGTGAAATCCGGCAGACCGTCGATGTGATGGCAATAGCGGCAAAGGTAGCGCTTCATCTCCAGTGCAGAGGACCAGCGTTGGAAGGCGAACATGGTCTGCCAGTACAGCCAGAAATTCGTCTTCCAGAAGGAGGCAGGCAGCACCTCAGAGATTTTCTTATCCTCAAGATCCTTTTCAGGCGTGATGAAGAGCTTGGACAGCGCCAAAGCGGATTCCTTGTCCAGCGCGAACAGCTTGTCCGTATGAGCATCCTGTCCGCACTTCTCGCTTGCACGGCACAGAGAGTAGTTGGGATCATGCTTGTTCAGCCAATAGTACTCATCCAGCACCGAGACACCGGGCGTTTCGATGGAGGGCACATCGCGGAACAGATCCCACATGCACTCAAAATGGTTGTCCATCTCGCGGCCGCCGCGCATATAGAAACCCTTGGTGACATCCTTGCGGCCATCGCAGCTGCCGCCAGCCAGATCCAGCTTCTCCAGCACATGGATGCGGTCACCCTTCAGCTGACCGTCGCGGACCAGATAGAACGCAGCGGACAGACCGGCCAGACCAGTGCCGATGATATAGGCAGACTTACGGTCAGCACCTTCGGGCTTTTCGGGACGGGCATAAGCTTCGTAGTTACCAGCAGAATAATACATATTTCATAACCTCCTCAAAGTGTTGTGTTTCAAGTGACGATGCGAGTATACGATACTTTTCAGAAGCTTGAAATATGGAAAACAGCTCATTTGTCGTAAGATACGACATGCTCAATAAACTGTAGTAGGATACGACAAATCAACCGATTTGTATAAATATCGGTAGGATTTCGACCCGTCAATCAAGAATCTATATAGTGTTCATACAACACGACCTATGGAGGAAGTGCGAGCAATGAGTAAGTCCACAACCAAGAAAGCCATTGCATTTGCCTTGAAGGATTTGCTGTCTGAAAAGCCGCTGGACAAGATCACCATCAACGACATAGCCGAGAAAGCCGAGATCAACCGGCAGACCTTCTATTATCATTTTCAGGATATCGTTGATCTGGTAGAATGGATCTGCATAACGGATGGTGATGCGGTGCTGAAGGATAACCGTACCTACGAAACCTGGCAAAAGGGATACCTGTCCATCTTCCAGGCGATGCAGCAGGATAAGGCGTTCATCATGAATATCTATCGCCATGCACCGCGCGAAAGCCTGTACAATTATCTTTACCGCCTGACATATAAGCTGATGCTGGATGTCGCAAACGAGCTTTGTGAGACAGAAAGCCTGAATGTTCGAGAGGAAGATCGCTCTTTCGTAGCAAATTTTTTCAAATTCGGGTTTGTTGGTCTTGTTCTGGAATGGATTGAACACGGAATGCAGGAAGAACCGGACCAGATCGTCAGCCATGTAGAAAATCTGATTCGAGGCACAATGGAGCTTGCATTGAAGAATGCTGCCTGGAAATAACCAAAGCGCATCCCGGATTCGTCAATTGCAGTTTATTACTTTTACCGTGCGCTTGATTCTGGAAATTTATCGAAGAAACGATAGTAAGATTAGCAATAAAACGGAAGCAGGTCTGCCGTTTTATCTTGCACCCAGCCAACAGTCGAAGAACCCAGGAAAACTGAAAAACGCAAAGAAAAACGCCCCTTGCACCTACTCGTGAGAGCAGGGCAAGGGGCGTTTGCACCCAGCAGAGCGCGAAAAGCCATATGGGACAAGGTTTTTCTGGATAAGAAAAACGCTAACCTTTGTATCAAGATTAGCGCCCTTATCTGGCAAAGGACGCTGATTTTGATACAAGGCGCAAGATAAAACGGCACCCGGAAATTGGGTGCATTTTTCATTTGGGTGGGTGCAAAATGCGCAAAATAAAACGGAAGGGAATTGTGACCACAAATATTATTGCCTTCAAGTATACTTCGATTCCTTGATCGATTGAATACAGAATAGGGAAGACCAAAACATACATTCATGCTTTGATATTCTTGCAGCGTGAAAGAAAAACCTTTGAGGAAAAGAGTGCCCTCAAAGAAAGGCAAGCGTCCGCTGTGCTGCGGGGCGTTTTCCTGTGTCCCACGCGAGCATTTGACTGTTGACGATGGATGCAGTACAATGGATCAAACGCTGAGCAGCACGCAGAAAGGAACAGATGTATGAGCCGTATATTCCTTCTTGAAGACGATATCAGCCTGATCAACGGGCTTTCCTTTGCTTTCAAAAAACAGGGATTTGACCTGACGGTGGCAAGGACGCTTCGTGAGGCGAATGACCTGTGGGCGGAGGGAGCTTACGATTTGCTGCTTCTGGACGTCTCGCTGCCGGATGGCACGGGCTTTGAGTTCTGCAGCAGCGTTCGAAGGGTTTCCAGGGTGCCGATCATCTTTCTGACCGCCTCGGATGAGGAGATGAACATCATCATGGGGCTGGACATGGGCGGCGATGATTATATCACCAAGCCCTTCAAGCTGGGCGTTTTGATGTCCAGGGTCAATGCGCTGCTCAGGCGGGCGAAGGACTTCGGCGCGCCCGGTACGCAGCTGAATGCCAACGGAATCAAAGTGCTGCTGCTGCAGGGACAGGCCTTCAAAAACGGCGAGCTGCTGGATCTGACGGCCGCTGAATACAAGTTGCTGTGTCTGTTCATGAAGAATCCCAATATCGTGCTGACCAAGGAGCAGATTCTGTCTCAGCTGTGGGACTGCGAGGGCAGCTATATCGACAGCAGCACGCTAACCGTGTACATGCGCAGGCTCAGAATGAAGATTGAGGACAATCCCAGCGAGCCTCAAATGCTCGTGACCGTTCGGCGCATGGGCTACAAATGGAATGTCATGGACTGAGGTGCTGTATGAAGCTGCTTGCTAACCGGGAAATCAGACGCTTTTTTCTCGCCTTATCTTCTGTCCTGATCGGCTTTGCCCTGCTGTTTGCCCTGCTGCTCTGGCCTTTGTGCGGGCAAAACGTCTGGTGGCTGCTGCTGCTCTATGCGCTGATGGCGGGAATCATCCTGCTGATTGGCGTGCTATATTTCAGGCGGCAGCATGCGCAGCTGGAGGCGGCCGTATCCGCCATCAACGCCTATCTGGGCGGGGATGTCAACGCCCGCATCGAATGCGACGAGGAGGGCGAGCTGTACAGGCTGTTTCACGCCGTGAACGCGATGGCCGCCGTGCTGAACGCGCACGCGGACAACGAGAAGCGGGAAAAGGAATTTCTGAAAAACACGATCTCCGATATTTCCCATCAGCTGAAGACGCCGCTGGCGGCGCTGAGCATTTACAACGGCCTGCTGAAGGAGGAGGCGGAAGAGCTGCCATCCATCCGGGAATTCGCCGACCTGTCCGAGCAGGAGCTTGACCGCATAGAAACGCTGGTGCAGAATCTGCTGAAAATCACCAGGCTGGACGCCGGATCGATCGTGATTGAAAAGGAGGAGGAGAATATCGCCGAGCTGATGCGGGATATCGAGCTGCATTTTGCGTACAGAGCGCGGCAGAAGCACAAGGAGATCATGCTGTCCGGGCCGGAGGAAGCTTCCCTGCTCTGTGACCGCGACTGGCTGACCGAGGCCATCGACAATCTGGTCAAAAACGCGCTTGATCACACGGAAAGCGGGGATTTCGTCCGCATCGAGTGGACATTAAGGCCCTATGCCGTTCAGATTTGCGTCCGGGACAATGGGAGCGGGATTCACCCAGAGGATCTGCACCATATCTTCAAGCGCTTCTACCGCAGCCGCTTCTCCAAGGATCAGCAGGGGATCGGGCTGGGTCTGCCGCTGGCCAAGGCCATCGTCGAAGCGCACGGCGGAACGATCACGGTAGACAGCGAATGGGGACGCGGAACGGCCTTCACCCTGAATTTCCCGATTCCTACAGAATTGTAGGCTTGCTGTAAGGTGCCCGTAGGGTTTGCGTGCTATCCTTTTATCGGAAGGCGGGAACAGCCGCCTATCCCAACCGGCATGATGCCGGTTGCATCACCGACAAACTGATGCAAGTCCCGTTGCTTTGCGGCCGAGTCCGGCGCTTTGCAGAAGGACTTGCGGCGTAGGGAAATGGAAAGAGGTGCTGCACAATGAATCTGCTGGAAGTGAGCAGGCTCTGCAAGACGTATGGAAAAGGGGACGCTGCGGTCCGGGCGCTGCGGGATGTCAGCTTCAGCGTGCCCAAGGGTGAGTATGTCGCCATCGTAGGGGAATCTGGCTCGGGTAAGAGCACGCTGCTGAACATGATCGGCGCGCTGGACACGCCCACATCGGGCAAGGTGATCATTGACGGGAAGGACATTTTCTCGATGAACGATCAGAAGCTGACCGTGTTCCGGCGCAGGAACATCGGCTTCATCTTTCAGGCGTTCAACCTTGTGCCGGAGCTGACGGTCGAACAGAACATCATCTTTCCGCTGCTGCTGGACTATCAAAGACCGGACAAGGCGTATCTGGAGGAGCTGCTCACGGTGCTGAATCTGCAGGGACGCCGCAATCACCTGCCCAGTCAGCTCTCTGGCGGCCAGCAGCAGCGCGTGGCGATTGGCCGGGCGCTGATGACCCGCCCATCGCTCATTCTGGCTGATGAGCCGACCGGCAATCTGGACAGCCAGAACAGCAGCGAGGTCATCGCGATGCTCAGGGAGGCGTCGAAAAAATACGAGCAGACGATCATCATGATCACCCACAACCGCAGCATTGCGCAGACGGCTGACCGGGTCTTGCAGGTATCGGACGGTGTGCTGACCGATTTCGGGAGGTGCCGGGAATGAAGAGCTATCTCAGCCTGATTCCTATTTCCGCCAGGGTGCGCAGGCGGCAGAACCGGATGACGATCATCTGCATTGTGATTGCGGTGTTTCTGGTGACGGCTATATTCAGCGTGGCAGACATGATGCTCAGAACCCAGAGCGACCGTATGACAGCAAAAAACGGAAGCTGGCATGTCAAGCTGCAAGGTGTTTCACAGGCGGACGCGGACGAGCTTGCCGGGCGGGAGGATGTGCTTTTGGCAGGGATGGCATCCGTATTCAATCCGGATGGCGAATTGCCCTGGCACATCAACGGAAAACGGGTGGTCCTGTACGGTATTGACGAGGCCTATCTGTCACTCAATTCAGAGGGCGTTGTGGAAGGCAGTTTTCCGCAGTTGGAGAGTGAAATCCTGATCAGCAACAATGCGGCATTTGTTCTGCAGGTACAGGTCGGTGACATTGTTACGCTGCAAACACCAGCAGGTGATCGGTGCTTTACGGTATCAGGCCTTGGCGGCGTGGACGAAAGCTATTATGAAGGACAGTATTTCCTGATGGACGCATACCTGCCGAGGAAGGTGTTTGCTGATCTGATGGATCAAAACGGCGTGGAGAATGTGCAGGATGCCTGCTTTGTTGAGTTTGTCACCGCCTCCAGGGCGGCAAAGGCCATCCCGGGGCTGGAGGATCAATACGGAGAAGAAGCTGTATCGGAGAATCTCGCTGTGATGGGTGTCGCTGGACAAAGTGACAGCGAGGCGATGAAAAATGTCTATGGCATGGCAGCCATGCTGTTCATACTGGTCCTTCTGGCGGGTATTCTGATGATCTCCGGTAGTATAAACAGCAATGTTGCGCAGAGAACACAGTTCTTTGGCATGATGCGTTGTCTGGGTATGAGCAAGCGACAGGTCATTCGCTTTGTCCGTCTGGAGGCGCTGAACTGGTGCAGGACAGCCGTACCGATCGGCACGCTGCTCGGTATCCTGATGAGCTGGGGAATTTGTGCAGCGCTGCATTTTGGTATTGGCGGGGAGTTCTCCACAACACCGGTCTTTCAGCTCAGTTTAGTCGGCATAGGCAGCGGTGCGGCGGTTGGCATCGTCACCGTTCTGCTCGCAGCACAGTCACCTGCCCGGCGGGCGGCGCGCGTATCGCCGATGGCGGCGGTTTCCGGCAACGGAGATCATCGTACCTCTGCGTATCGCCCGGCAGAGAATAGGCTGGGCAGAATTGAAATCTCTCTGGGTGTGCATCACGCCGTAGCCAGCAGGAAGAATTGGCTGCTGATGACGTTGTCGTTTGCGCTGAGCATCATCCTCGCGCTGTGCTTCTCCGTTCTGCTGGAGTTTGCCGGCCTGCTGCTCCCCAGCCTTTGCCCGTGGCAGCCGGATATCCTTCTGAATGGATACGGCAATGCGCAGGTGCTGCCTCGAAGTACGGCAGAGCAGCTGCGCGCCATTCCGGGTGTTCGGGCGGTCTGGGGTGCAACTGGGCTGACAGATATTCCGGCTGAAAGCAGCCGGGAGAGCATCAGCCGCGTAACCCTGTGCTCCTACGATTCCTTCATGATGGAAAGCAGCAAAGGCATGATTGTGGAGGGAAAAATGGCGATGCCGGATTCCTGCGAGGCGATGACGATTTACAACAGGAACAATCCTTTGAAGGTCGGAGACACAATCCGCATCCGCGATACAGAGCTGACGATTGCCTGCGCTTTTTCGGAAGGCGCATTTCCGGATGATGTGGTTGTCATTTGCCCACAGGTACTCTTTGACCGTCTGGTTGGAGCGCAGAATTACAATATGATCGGCGTTTTGCTGAATGATTCAGCAGACAAGGAGACGTTGGCACAAATCGTCAGCATGGCAACCGACGATATCATCATATCGGATGAGAGAGAAAGCAACCGACAGAACGCAGCCACCTATCTGGCGTCCCGAATTGTTGTGTATGGCTTTCTGGCGATCATTGGGCTGATATCGCTGTTCAACATCGTCAACAGCATCTCGATGAGCGTTTCATCCAGAACAAGACAGTATAGTGCAATGCGCGCTATCGGCATGGATCATCGGCAGCTTCTTCATATGATTATGGCTGAGGCGGCTACCTATGCGGTATCCGGACTTGCTGTCGGCGGCGTTGCGGGGCTATGGCTGAGCCGAATGCTCTATTTCCGCCTCATCACGAGGTATTTTGGCTTGATATGGCGTTTCCCCTTCGGCATGATGACGGTACTGGCGATCGCTGTGCTTTTTTCTTCTGCGGCAGCCGTGTATGCACCGGCAGCAAGAATGCGCAGCATGGCAATCACCGAAACAATCAATGAATTGTAAGTCCACTTTTTCCGAAAGACGGCAAAAGGCCGCCAAAGAGCAGATCATTGATCACGAATTGATGCAGCGGCGGCCCTGTTTTTTTCAGGGCCGCCGGCTTTTATCTTGGAGCAGCAAACCGGCATCGACTTCCACCTGCCGATGTTTTATGATATGAGCGTTTTTTGGGGCCAACTGATTCTGGCACTCTGTTACGGGTCATGAAGACGCTTCGTGAAGAAGGATGGGAGAACCTGCTTTTTCAGAATCAGATGAAAGATACTGGCATGTATATTTGATTTTTAGGGGAAAACAATATCGCTCCAGATG
>CAMFCQ010000037.1 GCA_945948915.1 uncultured Clostridia bacterium
GAGACGGCCCGGGAGAGTAGGACGTTGCCGGATTCCAAATGAAAGCCCCTAGCATTAGCTAGGGGTTTTTCATTTGGAATCAGATGACGATGTATTTCTTCTGATTGTTTCCAGTCAACGTGCATACATCGTACTTGGCTAGGTGAGACCATGGTGGCGCCCAGTGGGCGCAATAAAGCCATGGCCAAACGCCCGGGAGAGTAGGACGTTGCCGGATTCCAAATGAAAGGGGGCTGTCAAGCTAAAAACTTGGCAGCTCCTTTTCTATGTCCCGAACCTGAACTGGTGTCAACGACAGAGTTTCAACCTTGTCTGCATAGCAAACAAGCCTCACCATTTTGAAGGGAAAATTGAGGCGAAAACCTGCCATGAGAATCATTCGATTTTCTGAAAACTACGAAGCATTCTTAAGTTGGTGCAGAATTACGCCATGTCGTTGATTCGTGTCTTTGGCATACAGCTTTTGAATATTGAATGCAAATGCATAGATCAGGATTTCTGTGTAAACGTTCTTCTGACCTCTGCGCAGAAATCTCCTGAATCCCCAATCCTGCTTAAGAACGCCAAATGTGCCCTCCGACTGGATTGAACGATTGACGCGGAGTTGGATGCCCAGTTCAGAAGTGATGCGTTCTCTGGATTGCTCGCGCTGTCTTTGAAGTAGTGGATATCAATACCTCACTCTTTCATCTTTGAAATAAAGAGAGCCTCATCGATACAGCTAATCAACGGCCATCCATTCAGTCTATCGGAATATAACCTCTTATTCTTAGGAAAGAAATGAACAAAGAAGAAAGGAGGGTGAAATGGAACAAGCATATATTCCGTTGTTTCATCCATGCGGTTTTTTTCAGATTTCTGGTTGAAAAGATTACAGCTTTATCATATGGGGATTTATAAGTCACCCGATTGCCATAGTCTTCCTTTCGTTTTGTCACAAGTTCATCCCACGAGTATTGATGACGAAAACACAGAAAATGAACCGTGCATCCTTCGGCATCCATCACGATCTCCCTGCATACTATAATCGAGTATGGAATGACCAGAAATATGAATAGAGGTGCTATGATTAAGGCAATGTACCACAGAGGGAAACCACCTCCGAAATACATGATGCAACTCGCCAATAACAGACTAATTATCAGGAAAAAACGATTAGCTTTGCATCTCTCCCACAGCTAATTCGCATTTTTATCCTCCTATTTCTACCTTCAGTCTCAACAGCATTGATAAAGAACATCCAAACAGGACTATAATACCGATTCATCCAAGAAGCGAAGCGCTTCTCCATAAGATTCATATATATCAAAAAGAAAGTGATCATCCTCAAGGAATGCTGGGGGACCGGCATAATATGAAAGCCTGTAATCGTAATACTGATTCGACTTGTGAAACCGATGCCAAAATGGCCACTTTTTCTCGATCCAATGCTTTGGCCTTTCATCAGAGATGATATCAACATGCTTTGCTGCTAACCATTCAAGCGCACGCGGCGTGCCGGGAATACTATAGTATACCAGATAAGCAGTAATGCTGTTCGCACAGATGACTGCCAGAACTTCCAACTCCATATTACGAAGGAATATGCCTTCCGGATCAAAAACCGAAAGACTATCTCTTCGTTTACGATGAGGATTGATTTTGACGATCATCATATCACCTCTTCATGAAGCCTCTTGAGTTTGAAATCAAAGTGCTGGCGAACAACATTGGTCATCAGAGCACTGTCATTGTAGTTGCGTCCTGGTGCAGGCAATGCAACTCCCTCATCTCGATGTGGTGAAAGTCATCGGGTAAGATCGCGATATCGCCAATGATGACGAATACTTTCCAGTCTTTGATAAACTCGATCGACCCAAAACAGGGAGGCTTATGCTCGCCTGTAAAGCGATCAATCAATAGCCAAGCGGCTGCAGATCGAGTTTGAAGAGGATCTGGTTGATCTCCATGATGTCGTAGTTGCCCGTCATGATGCAGTATTCGACGACGATGTCCGCCTTGCTGCTGTGGGACAGGGCAAAGCCCGCCTTCATGAGCATGTCCTTCGTTTCATTAAGCGACAGCTCCAGCGCGATGGCAAACGCCAGCGCCGTCTGCTTGCTGGGTTTATAATCCGGGATGTTCTTGATCTTGTTGAACAGCCTGCGGTCCACGTTGGCCCGCTTGTAGCATTGCGCATCGGTCATGTGCTTTTCGTCGATCATGCGGATGAGCATCTGCGCGAAGCTCTCGTCCACCTGATTGAGCATGTCATCAAGGAGGGCTTGCGGAGCCAGGATTGGCGTGCTGCGCGCCTCCGGCTCAGGGGCTGCGTCGTATGCCTTCGCTTTTCCAAGATACCGGCTCTGAAGCCGCATCCGCATGGATTCGCGCGGCGCGCTCAGGTGTTCATCGACGTACACATCGTCGATGTAGGCTTCGATATCCTTGAACAGCTTGCTGCTGACCTCAAAGGCGTCCTTCGAGAACACGACGATGTAGACCGTCATGTCGTGGTCGAGCAGGAACTGCGTGATGGTGTCCATCGCCACCTTGAGCGCCTGCGCCTTGGGATAGCCGTAGACGCCGGAGGAAATCAGGGGAAAGGCCACGCTCTCGCAATGGTATTTGTCCGCAAGCTCCAGCGAGTTCCGGTAGCAGGAGGTCAGCAGCTCACGCTCGCCGTGGTGACCGTCCTGCCAGATGGGGCCTGCGGTGTGGATGACATACCTGCACGGCAGGTGATACCCGCAGGTGATCTTCGCCTCGCCGGTTCTGCAGCCGTGCAGCTTCCTGCACTCCTCAAGCAGCTGCGGCCCGGCAGCGCGGTGGATAGCGCCATCCACGCCGCCGCCGCCCAGCAGGGTCGTGTTGGCGGCGTTGACGATGGCGTCCACCGACATCTTCGTAATATCGTTTCTGACAATCTCAAGCGGCATGGGCTGTTCCTCCTTGCCCTGGAATCGTGTTTCTTATGCAGAATGGTATTCCATATCCGTCAGCGCGGACGCAATGACCTCCTCCGCGTTATAGCCCGGATTCAGCCAATCAGCAGTAGCGTCTGGCGGCAGCAGCACCGGCATACGGGGATGGATAAATGCGATGCCGGGAGCCGCATTTCTGGTCAGGATGGTAAACGCGGGCACGATCACGCCGTCGTGATTCTCCAGATGGTAAATGCCTGCCAGATACAGCGTATCCGCGTGTGCAGGATGAATGGCATATTTCATCCTCGCAGCGCCGTGTCTCTCCCACTCGAAGTAGTGGCTGGCGGGGATGACGCAGCGCCGCTGGCGCATGCCGTCCCTGAACAGTGGCTTTTGCGCAGCGGTTTCACAGCGGGCGTTGATGATGGGGCGGCTATTGGGGAATGCGTATCCCCATCGCATGGCAAAGGGCTGGACATCCTGCTTCCGACTATTCGCCAACACCGGGACTATATCAGAGGGGAAGATCTCGCCGGAGGTTTTCAGCCCTTCCGGCGTCTTTTTGCGGTTCAGTTCATCCATAATCCGGCTGAGTTCATCGGACTGGTCATCCCCGGCGATGTAATAGCGACCACACACAGGTGATTCCTCCTCTCTGATGGTTGTACAGTGTTATTCCATGACCATCATTATAGCAGGTTTTCTGATGATCTTCCACTATATTGTCCTTCGGAAACCTTTTGCCATAGAGGGCGCAGAGAAGGCCGAGTGCAAGGTTCTCTGAACGATATAAGAAATGCAAACAGAAATCGGTGAATCCGCTAACCCCATCTAACCGACGCCGCCCAAGAGGGAAGAGATGAGTCCTGAAGAGCGCCGTGAACAATCTCTGAGTAGCTGGAAAAAGCCCTCAAAGGCAGTGAAAAACAAGCCGGGATGTCGGGTTCTCTCAGAACGGCTTGCATCGTCGCCCGAAATGATTTGCACCAAAAATCAAATGAAGGAAAGAGCTCGTTAGAAATTGGGCCCGAGAATTAGAAAAATGCTCATGGGTCTTTGAAAAAATGAGCAGGAGCGCCGGTTCGCATGACACCAGAAAATAGAAAAACCCCCGATTCCTGAGCGGAGGGCTGTTGCAGCTTTGGGCTCGGAATCGGGGATTTTTCGGTGATTTTGGCGCACCCGGCGGGATTCGAACCCACGGCCTACCGCTTAGGAGGCGGTCGCTCTATCCTGCTGAGCTACGGGTGCATGGACTCCGGTTTCGCACGAAACCGTCAATATGGTATTATAGGCGAAACCGGGGAAAAAGTCAATTCATATGGAGAAAAAGATGCGCACTGTCTGATATGCGGATGAGATCGGACGCCAATCCGCATGCAGAAGGAAACGCGGCCCCTGCGATCCGGGCATGATCAGGCAGGCAGTGCCGCTCAGCGCGGCACTGCCATGCCTGGGAAAACTGAGCTTAATCCTTCTTGTTCTTGTCGCCCAGGGAGATGCCCATGGCGCGGGCGGCGCGGATCTCGTGGCCGTCGCGCGGGACGAACTTGGTCTTGCCGGCGACGGTGCTCAGCGGGTTGTGGGTGACGACGTTATTGGTCATGCCGACGGCTTGGCCGTACTGCTCGCCGGCGATGAGCTGCGCGGCGTGCACGCCGAAATTGGTGGAGAGCATGCGGTCGTAGGCACTCGGGCTGCCGCCACGCTGCATGTGGCCCGGGATGACGGCGCGTGCCTCGATCTCCGGCATCTTCTCCTGAATGGCTTTGGCCAGATAGTTGGCGATGCCGGAGAAGCCGATCTCCGCGCGGTACGCCGCGCGCTCCTTCTTCTTCATGCCGGCCTCCTCCACGGACATGGCGCCCTCGGCGACCGCGATGATGGAGAAGGTCTTGCCGTGCTCGGCGCGGTCGCGCAGCGCGTCGCAGACGACATCAAGATCGTACGGGATCTCCGGCAGGAGGATGATGTCAGCGCCGCCGGCGACGCCGGAGTAGAGCGTCAGCCAGCCGGCCTTGTTGCCCATGATCTCGATGACCATGACGCGGCCGTGGCTGGCGGCGGTGGTGTGCACGCGGTCGATGACGTCGGTGGCGATGTCCACGGCGGAGTGGAAGCCGAAGGTGACATCCGTGCCCCAGATGTCGTTGTCGATCGTCTTGGGCAGGCCGATGATGTTGAGGCCCTCCTCGGAGAGCAGGTTGGCTGTCTTGTGCGTGCCGTTGCCGCCCAGGCAGACGAGGCAGTCCAACTTCATCTTCTTGTAGTTCTGCTTCATCGCCTTGACCTTGTCAACCTGGTCGTCCTCGATGACGCGCATCATGCTGAACGGCGTGCGGCGGGTGCCCAGGATGGTGCCGCCCAGCGTCAGGATGCCGGAGAAGTCGCTCTGCTTCATCTCGCGGTAATTGCCCTCGATCAGGCCGGAATAGCCGTCCTGGATGCCGACGATCTCCGTGTCAAAGAGCGAGTAGCTGGCGCGCGCAACGCCGCGGATACAGGCGTTCAGGCCGGGGCAGTCGCCGCCAGCGGTGAGGATACCGATGCGTCTTTTCATGATTTTAGCCTCCTGACGATGGTGATTCCCTATGTGACAGGGTACGCGCTTGTAAATATTAACAATATTTTACCACCAAAGTGCGGCGGATACAAGCGTTGTCAGGGGATTTTCATGGTGCTTGAGCGCTGAACGGTGATCGGATGACTTGTATATGTTCAACAAAATTGCGCGGCTGGTTTTGCCGGAATCTTGACGGATAACAAACGCGGTGCTATACTGATTATCATAAACAGGATAAAGATGGATGCGGCTGTCTACCCGTCGCCGGAGGCCTTCGCGGCAGGGCGGGTTTCGGCGTGTTCCATGGGCCTGGTGAAAGAGTTCGGGAGGTTAGGAACATGATTCAGCTGAATGCTACGACACTTTCTTCCATTGATATGGCGCGCGGCGTCGCGCCCAAGACCGAGCGCGTGATTCAGTTTGGCGAGGGCGGCTTCCTGCGCGCCTTCTGCGACTGGATGATCGATAAGGCCAACGAAGCGGCCGGCATGGATGCGGGCGTGGTGCTCGTGCAGCCCATCGAGCGCGGCATGATCGGCATGCTGAACGAGCAGGACTGCCTGTACACCCAGATCCTGCGCGGCCAGGTCGACGGCAAGGCCATGAAGGACACCCGCATCATCCAGTGCGTGAGGCGCGGCCTCTCCCCGTACGAGGACTTCGAGGGCTATCTCGCCCTGGCGCACAACAGGGACATGCGCTTCATCATCTCCAACACCACCGAGGCCGGCATCGTCTACACCGGCAAGGACAGCTTTGACGACAAGCCGCAGGCATCCTTCCCGGGCAAGCTGACCCGCCTGCTGTATGAGCGCTTCACCGCGTTCGGCGGCGCGAAGGGCACCGGCTTCATCCTGCTGCCCTGCGAGCTGATCGACTACAACGGCCGCAACCTCAAGGAGTGCTGCCTGAAGACCGCCGACCAGTGGAACCTGTCCGCCGAGTTCAAGACCTGGGTGGAGGAGGAGAACGTCTTCTGCTCCACGCTGGTGGACCGCATCGTGACCGGCTATCCGCGCGGCGAGGCCGAGCAGATCTGGGAGGAGATCGGCTACAGGGACAACATGCTCAACACCGCCGAGCCGTTCGGCCTGTGGGTCATCGAGGGCCCGGCCTGGATCGAGGACGAGCTGCCCTTCAAGAAGGCCGGCTGCAACGTCGTCTTCACCCAGGACGTCTCCCCGTACAAGCTGCGCAAGGTCCGCATGCTCAACGGCGCGCACACCTCCATGGTGCTGGGCGCCTACCTGGCCGGCCACGAGATCGTGGGCGACTGCATGGCCGACGAGACGATGCGCTCCTACATGAGCCAGGCGCTCTTCAACGAGATCATGCCGACGCTCGATCTGCCCAAGGAGGATCTGGAGGCCTTCGCTTCCGCGATCTTTGAGCGCTTCTCCAACCCGTTCAACCGCCACCTGCTGCTCTCCATCGCCCTGAACAGCCAGAGCAAGTTCCGCGCCCGCGTGCTGCCGACCATCAAGGAGTATGTGAAGCGCAAGGGCGAGCTGCCCAAGATCCTCACCTTCTCCATGGCCGCGTTCATCGCGTTCTACTGCGGCAGAAAGAAGGAGGATGGCTCCTTCGTGGGCGTGCGCGCCGCGGGCAACGAGTACCCGATCGCGGACGACCAGTTCGTGCTCGACTTCTTCGCCGAGATGCAGGGCAAGACCGCCGCGGAGATCGCGCATGCGGTGCTGACCAACGAAGCCTTCTGGGGCAGCGACCTGACGGCCGAGCTGCCGGGCTTTGAGGCCTCCGTGGCTGCGAGCCTTGCGGACCTCCAGGCCGATGCGAAGGCTGCGATTGCGAAAGTTGTGGGCTGAGCCATGAGCAAGATCATGAAAATCACCGAGCGCGACAATGTCGCCGTCGCGCTCGAGCCCTTGAAGGCGGGCGAAACCTATCTGGGCGTGGCGCTGAAGGAAGACGTGCCTGCGGGCCATAAGTTCGCCCTGCGGGACATCGCCGAGGGTGAGAACGTCGTCAAGTACGCGTTCCCGATCGGCCATGCGACCAAGCCCATCGCGGCGGGCACCTGGGTGCACACGCACAACGTGAAGACCAACCTGTCCGGCCTGCTTGAATACACCTACAATCCGCATCCCTGCGCCATGCCGAGGGACCGCGAGGCGACGTTTGAGGGCTATGTCCGCGAGGACGGCCGCGTCGGCATCCGCAACGAGGTGTGGATCGTGAACACCGTCGGCTGCGTGAACGGCACGAGCAAGGCGCTCGAGAAGCTCGCGCAGGAGGCTTACGGCGACCGCGTGGACGGCGTGCACTGCTTCGTGCATCCCTACGGCTGCAGCCAGCTGGGCGAGGATCACAAAAACACGCAGAAGCTGCTCGCCGCCATGGTGCGCCATCCCAACGCCGGCGCGGTGCTGGTGCTCTCGCTGGGCTGCGAGAACAACAACGTGAACGAGTTCAAGAAGGTGCTGGGCGACTACAACCCCGAGCGCGTCAAGTTCCTGATCACCCAGGAGCATGAGGATGAAATAGAAGAGGGCATGAAGCTGCTCGACGAGCTGACCGCCTATGCTGCCAAGGCCAGGCGCACGAGCGTGCCGGCCAGCGAGCTGGTCATCGGCCTCAAGTGCGGCGGCAGCGACGGCCTGTCCGGCATCACCGCCAACCCGCTGCTGGGCGCGACGAGCGACCTGCTGGCCCGCCACGGCGGCACCACGCTGCTGACCGAGGTGCCGGAGATGTTCGGCGCGGAGACGATCCTCATGGATCGCTGCAAGGACGAGGCGACGTTTGAGAAGGCTGTGGCGCTGATCAACGACTTCAAGTCCTACTTCATCCGCTACAACCAGGAGGTCTACGAGAACCCGTCCCCGGGCAACAAGGCCGGCGGCATCACCACGCTGGAGGACAAGTCCCTGGGCTGCACGCAGAAGGGCGGCACGGCGGAGGTTCGCGGCGTGCTCAAGTACTGTGAGCCGGTCACCGAAAAGGGCCTGAACCTCGTGCAGGGCCCGGGCAACGATATCTGCGCGATCACCGCGCTGATGGGCTCCGGCGCGCAGATGGTGCTCTTCACCACCGGCCGCGGCACGCCCGTGGGCGCGCCCATCCCGACGGTGAAGGTGGCGACCAACACGCCGCTGGCGCAGAAGAAGCACAATTGGATCGACTTCAACGCGGGCGTTCTGGCGCAGGGCGCGGATATGGGCGAGACCGCCGAGGAATTCTTTAAGAAGATCCTCGCCGTCGCCTCCGGCGAGCAGACGCAGAGCGAGAAGCACGGCTATCGCGAGATCGCGATCTTCAAGGATGGCGTGACGCTGTAAGATCGTTTTGCACCGAATTGCTTTCAACCGCGCGAAGCGGAGAAGGAAGTCTGAGGGACCGGAGCCTACCGCCCGCTGTGCGGGAAACAGGCAGGCGGAGCGTCGGGAATCGCAAGGAGCGGCAGCATGCCGTGACTATGCGGGTTCCCCGGACTGAGGATCCCTCAGGCAGGTTTTAGGGCGGCAGCCCTAACGTGCCCCTGAGCGACATATAAGGAGGACGATTCCCATGAAAAAGTTTATGGACGCGGATTTCCTGCTTGAAAATGATGTGGCCAAAAAGCTGTATCATGATTACGCGGAGAACATGCCGATCTACGACTACCACTGCCACATCCCGCCGGCACAGATCGCGGAGAACCACAAGTTCGCCAACATCGGTGAACTCATGCTCGGCGGCGACCACTATAAGTGGCGCGTGATGCTCTCCAACGGCGTGGACGACAAGTACTGCCGCGGCGACGGCACCTGGCTGGAGAAGTGGAAGGCGTTTGCCGGCTCCCTCAAGTACTGCGTGGGCAACCCGATGTACCACTGGACCCATCTGGAGCTCCAGCGCGTATTCGGCATCTACGACATCCTGAATGAGGATACCGCCGAGGACATCTGGAACCGTGCCAACGCGCTGCTGGAAAAGGAAGAGTACCGCTGCCACGGCCTGATCGAGAAGTTCGGCGTGAAGCTGGTGTGCACCACCGACGATCCGGTCGATGATCTGCACTACCACAAGGAGATCGCGGCGCAGAACAACTCCTTCAAGGTGTACCCTGCCTGGCGCCCGGACAAGCTGCTCAACATCGACCGCGCGGGCTTCGTGGAGTACATGAGCACCCTGTCCAGCGTGTCCGGCGTGGAATGCACGAGCATCGAGAACGTGCTCAAGGCGCTGGAGATCCGCCTTGATTACTTCCATGCGTGCGGCGCGCGCGTGTCCGACCACGCGCTGGATACCGTGCCGTATGCCAAGCCGGACGCCGCCAAGGCGGACGCCGCCCTTAAGAAGGGCCTGGCCGGCGAGACCCTCACGCAGGAGGAGGTTGACACCTACAAGACCTACCTGCTCGTCAAGCTCGGCGGCATGTACAAGAAGCGCAATTGGGTGCAGCAGTACCACATCGGCGCGATGCGCAACAACAACCCGCGCATGTTCGCCAAGTACGGCGCGGACGTGGGCTTTGACTCCATCGACGACACCTGCATCGCCGAGAACCTGACCCGCCTGATGGCCGCGCAGGAGTGCGACGACAACCTGCCCAAGACCATCCTCTACTGCCTCAACCCGAAGGACAACTACGTCATCGGCACCATGCTGGGCAACTTCCAGGGCGACTGCATCCCGGGCAAGATCCAGTTCGGCTCCGGCTGGTGGTTCTGCGATCAGCAGTTCGGCATGATCGAGCAGATGAAGGCGCTGGCCTCTCTGGGCCTGCTGGGCCGCTTTGTGGGCATGCTGACCGACTCCCGCTCCTTCATCTCCTACACCCGCCACGAGTACTTCCGCCGCATCCTGTGCAACCTGATCGGCAAGTGGGTCGAGAACGGCGAGTATCCGGAGGACTACAAGGTGCTGGGCGAGCTCGTGCAGGGCATCTGCTACAACAACGCCGTGCAGTACTTCGGCATGGACGTGGACTGAGCGACTGACGGGGAGGACATGCCCATGCAGACGTTTGTGAAGGCCAACGAGCCGAAGGTCATCGAGCTGGGCGGCGGCCAGAGCCGCAAAATCCGCGCGTACAACCAGGAGATGATGCTCGTGGAGGTCATCTTTGAGAGCGGCGCGGTGGGCAGCGACCACAGCCATGAGCACACGCAGATTTCCTACGTGCTCTCCGGCGAATTCACCTATCACATCGAGGGCGAGACGCGCACGATGCTGCCGGGCGATTCCATCGTCGTGGACGGCGGCAAGGTGCACGGCTGCGCCTGCGTGAAGGCGGGCACGCTGCTGGACATCTTTGCGCCGATGCGCGAGGATTTTGTCAAATAACACCCGGCAAACGCGAGAATCTGACCGCCGGATGCAGGAAAGAATCCTGCCTTCGGTGAATGTGACCCCAACAGGATCAATGTTTTTATCGCGGGCGCGTGCCCGCGCAGAACACCAACCATCAAGGATTTGAGGAGGTTTTTCCCATGGACGTTATGAAGGAGCTTTCCAAGATTGGTATTGTTCCGGTGATTGCGATCAACGACGCGGCGGACGCTATCCCGATGGCCAAGGCCCTGATCGAGGGCGGCCTGCCGGCTGCCGAGGTCACCTTCCGCACCCCGTGCGCGGCCGAGGCGATCAAGGCGATGGCCGACGCGTTCCCGGAGATGATCGTCGGCGCGGGCACCGTGCTGACGACCGAGCAGGTTGACCGTGCGGTCGCCGCCGGCGCGAAGTTCATCGTCTCCCCGGGCCTCAACCCGACCACCGTCAAGTACTGCCAGGAGATCGGCGTGCCGGTTTGCCCGGGCACCGCGAATCCGTCTGACATCGAGCTTGCGCTCTCCCTGGGCCTGAAGTCCGTCAAGTTCTTCCCGGCCGAGGCTGCTGGCGGCCTGAAGTACATCAAGTCCATCGCGGCGCCGTACGGCGACGTGACCTTCATGCCCACCGGCGGCGTCAACGAGAAGAACCTGCTGGATTACCTCTCCTTTAACAAGATCCTTTGCTGCGGCGGCACCTGGATGGTTCCGGGCGACGCGGTGAAGGCCAAGGATTGGGATCGCGTCAAGGCGCTGACCGCCTCCGCCGTTCAGCTGATGCTGGGCCTGGAGATCGCGCACGTGGGCATCAACTCTAGCGACGAGGCCGAAGCGATGGACACCGCGACCAAGCTGTGCAAGCTGCTGGGCTGGACCATGAAGGTCGGCAACAGCTCCATCTTCGCCGGCACCGGCATCGAGGTCATGAAGACCCCGTTCCGCGGCACGAAGGGCCACATCGGCATCAAGACCAACTTCATCGAGCGCGCCAAGGCGTACATGGAGCGCCAGGGCTTCGAGTTCGACGAGTCCTCCGCCAACGTGAAGGACGGCCAGCTCAAGGCCATCTATTTCAAGGATGAGATCGGCGGCTTCGCGATCCACCTGGTGCAGAAGTAAGCATTGCATAAGAAAAGGAACTTCCGATTCTCGGGAGTTCCTTTTTTATACTCTTTTCTGATAGAAACGAGCAATAAACGCGAAGCGAAGAAGGGAGTCTGAGGGATGAAATCCCTCAGGCAGGTTTGGGCGGCAGCCCAACGTATCCCCACGTGGCGAAGCCATTCGGTCAAAGCAGTCAGGGAGCGAAGCGTTACCTGACGGGGCTTAGCACTTGGCTGTTTCTATTTGATAACAGTATTAGGTTATGAAGCGAAACCGTCGGATGATTCGGGAATCAATGCACCTCGGTACTGGAAAAGCACATGACAGTCTCCACCGCCCCCGTCCAGCAGAACATATCCACGCACTGCACGGCGGTGGGCGTGTAGCCGCCCTCACAGAGGATTCTGGCGTCGCGGGCGAGCGTCGGCGCGCCGCAGGAGACATAGACCACGCGGCGGGGCTGCGCGGCGAGGATCGCGCGCAGGACGGCTTCTTCGCAGCCCTTGCGCGGCGGATCGACGACGATTACGTCCGGGCGCAGGCCGTCTTCGATGAGGCGGGGCAGCACGTCCTCCGTCGCGCCGACGATGAACTCGGCGTTGGCGACGCCGTTGCGCGCGGCGTTTTCGCGGGCGTTCTCGATGGCGGGCTCCACGATCTCGATGCCCACGACACGCTTTGCCTTTCGGGCCAGCATCAGGGAGATGGTGCCCGCGCCGCAGTACGCATCCACGACAGTCTCCTTGCCGGTCAGCTGGGCGTAATCGAGCGCCAGCTGGTACAGACGCTCCGTCTGCACGGGATTGACCTGGAAGAAGGACAGCGGCGAGACGGAGAAGCGAAGGCCGTGCAGCGTGTCCTCCATGACGGGCTGGCCCCAGAGGGTGTACAGCTCATCGCTGAGGATCACGTTTGTGCGGCGGCTGTTGACACACAGACACACGCTCAATAGGCCCGGCGCAGTCTCACGCAGCAGGCGGATGAGCAGGTCTTTGGCGGGGATGTCGCGGCGGGCGGCGATGAGCACGACCATCAGGCCGCCGGAGGTCGTGCTGCGCGTCATGATGTGGCGAACCAGACCGCGGCCGGTGACTTCATCATAGGCGCGCGCGCCGGTCTGCTTCATCCAGGCGAGTACGGCCTGCGTCGCCGCATGGGAATCCTCGCCCTGGATGCGGCAGCCGCAGGCGGGCAGGGGAATGAGGTCGTGGCTGCGCGGGGCAAAGAAGCCGCAGACCGGCTCGCCGTTCACCTCGCCGACGGGGTACGCGCCCTTGTTGCGGTAGGCAAACGGCTCGTCCATGCCCAGCACCGGCGGCACGGGGAGGGTCAGCCCGCCCACGCGCGCGAGCAGCTGCTGCACCTGATCCTGCTTGAAGCGCAGGCTGGTCTCGTAGGTCATGTGCTGGCAGGAGCAGCCGCCGCAGCGCTTGTAGATCGGGCAGAAGGGCTCCGCGCGGTCCGGACTGGCCTCAAGCAGCGCCTCGATACGGCCAAAGGCGTAGCGCTTCTCCGGCTTGACGATGCGCACGCGCGCGCGTTCGCCCGGCAGCAGACCCGGCACAAACACAGCCATGCCCTCGTGGCGGCATACGCCCTGGGCGTCCTGGCCGAAGCTCTCACAGGTCATTTCGAAGATGTCATTTCTGCGCAGCATAGTGCCTCCCTAAACATGCAAACAAAGAAGGGACGCCCGGGACGAACCCGGATGTCCCCTTGAAATCACAGTTCGTTGACCATATCGTACAGGTCGCGGTTGAACTCGCGCTTGTCCTTGAGCGCCATGTGGATGGGCAGGCAGAACACGCGGCCGTACTTGATGCCGATGACCTGGTTGCTG
The DNA here is from genome assembly GCA_945948915.1 of uncultured Clostridia bacterium. Taxonomy (GTDB): domain Bacteria; phylum Bacillota; class Clostridia; order Christensenellales; family Aristaeellaceae; genus Ventricola. The sequence goes on from CAMFCQ010000037.1 coordinate 13,687, forward strand.
ATGCCGTTGCGCAGCAGGTTGACGGCCATGTTGCCGGCCTCAAAGGCGAACCAGCTGTCATAGGCGGAGGGCTGGCGGCCGCGCTGGATGTAGCCCAGGATTGTGGTGCGCGCTTCGCAGCCGGTCAGGCAGCGCAGCACGCGGGTGAAAAACCGGGTGGAAATCTTGTCGTCGTCGTGAACGGGCAGATTGTGCTCGCGCAGTACCGTCTTCCAGTCGTACTCCTGCATGGAGTCGAAGGCACCCTCGGCGATGACCACGGTGGCGCGCGGGTTGCCCTCGGCAATCAGGCGGGACAGACGGTCGGCAACCTCGGGGATCGACCAGGAGACCTCCGGCACGATGCAGATCTCCGCGCCGGTGCCCGCGGCGGCCTTGAGCGCGATGTCGCCGCAGTGGCGGCCCATGACCTCCACGACGGCCGGACGGTCGTGGGAGCGGCTGGTGGCGCGGATGGCGCGGATGGCCTCCACGCAGGAGTTGACGGCGCTGTCGTAGCCCAGCGTCATCTCGGTATAGGGCAGATCGTTATCGATCGTGCCGGGGATGCCGATGCAGGGGATGCCGAGGTTGCACAGCGCCTGCGCGCCCTTGAAGGAGCCGTCGCCGCCGATGACGATGACGCCCTCGATGCCCATGTCGCGGATGTTCTTGGCGGCCTGCTGCTGCATCTCGGGCTTGAGAAATTCGAGGCAGCGCGCGGTGCGCAGATAGGTGCCGGGCTGATCGGCGATGTCAAGGACGGTATCCAGATCCAGCTCGGCCATGCCGCTCTGCTCGATGTTGAGCGCGCCGTTGTAGCCGCGCTTGATGCCCACGAGGGTCATGCCGTTGAAGCGCGCAGCCCTGGCCACGGCCATGACGGCTGCGTTCATGCCCGGGGCGTCGCCGCCGGAAGTCAAAACGCCAATTCGACGCATGGAAATTCTCCTCCCCATATTCAGGAAAACGTCAGGATCAAGGAAATGGATTTGTGATTATTATAGACGCTGCGGCATACCGAAGTCAAGCACGGCGCACAGGCCGGGCGATTTTTGGCGGGAAGGGGAAAGAGACCGCCAAGAATTTGACAGCCGTGTGCGGAATTTTACAATTCTGTCACACTTTTTGTGCCTTTGCCGGAAATTCTACTTGACTTCATGATTGACCGTGAAGTATACTATAATCGCTTTCGCATGGAACAGCGTGCCGCAAACCGGTGCGGCACATTCTATGTTCAATGAAACAAAAAAACCTTTTATCATAAGGAGTGTGTATTTATGGCTTCTTCCGTCAGAACTTACCAGCCCAAGAAGCGCCAGCGCGCGAAGGTGCATGGCTTCCGTTCCCGCATGTCCACCAAGAACGGCCGCAAGGTTCTTGCCCGCCGCCGCGCCCGCGGCCGCGCCCGTCTGACCGTTTCCAACCCCGTCTGATTGAGCTGAGCGGGCAGGCCTGAGCGCCATGCCCGGTTCTGCGCGGCAGCGATTGCTGCGCAGCGCTTCGGTCCGGCCCGGCAAAGACCGGGAACGGGCCTTTTTCTTTCATTCCATTTCACCCGACAAGGGGAGGACGGCGGCCTTGCAGAGAACATACAGCCTGAAAAAGAACGCACAGTTCAAATACGTCTATCGCCGCGGCACGTCCGGCGGCTCGCATGAGATGGTCATGCTGTATGCGCGCGCGAATACGCTCAAGGTCGGCTTTTCCGTGGGCAAGAAGCTCGGCTGTGCCGTCGTGCGCAACCGGATCAAGCGCCGCCTGCGCGCGGCCTGCGCCCCCCTGCTGCCCCAGATGAAGCCGGGGCTTTACGTGTTCATCGCTCGCCAGCCGGCAGCCACAGCCGATTTTGACAGGCTGTGCCGTTCCATGCAGTACCTGCTGCGCAAGCAGAACAGACTTGTCGCCGGGCCGAAAACGGACCGGGACGAAAAGACAGCAGATGTAAAAAAGGCAGGCGATCCGGCGTGATCAAGTCCCTGATGCTCCATGCGATCCGGTTTTATCGCAGGTATTTCAGGCATGCGCCGTGCTGCCGCTTTACGCCCACCTGCTCCCAGTACGCCCTGGAGGCCATCACCAAGTATGGCGCCCTCAAGGGCGGCTACCTTGCCGTGCGGCGCATCCTGCGCTGCCACCCCTTCTACAAGGGGGATCTCTATGACCCCGTGCCGTGACATACGCCGGGCACGCGGGCGGCTGATCGAAACAAATAGGAGGACGTCCCTTTCATGAGTTTCCTCAACACGCTGCTGCTGACCGTGATGAAGGGTCTGCACGCGATCATCAACAACTACGCGCTCACCATCATCGTCTTTACCATCCTGATCAAGCTGGTCGTCATGCCGCTCAACCTCAAGAGCCGCAAGTCCACCCAGCGCATGACCGCCGTGCAGCCCAAGATGCAGGCGCTCCAGGAGAAGTACAAGGACGATCAGGAGAAGCTCAACCAGAAGCTTCAGGAGCTCTACCGCAAGGAGGGCGTCAGCCCCATGGGCGGCTGCCTGCCGATGATCATCTCCATGTTCATCCTCTTTGCGATGTTCTACGCGCTTCGCACGTTCGCCAACGAGCAGCTCGTCGCGCAGTTCCTCACCTTCTACCACAACCCGGAGATCGATCCGTCCACGCTGACGGACAGCTTCCTGTGGATCAGGAACCTGTGGATGCCGGACAGCCCGTTCGCTACCTACATGCCGGACGTGCAGTCCCTGCAGCTGGTGGACTACCAGGTCTGGAACGACATCAGCGCCAAGCTGGCCGCCGCCGGCACCATTCCGCAGGCGCTCAGCTTTGCTGACCGCAACGCCATGATGGCCTACATCAACGATGTGGTCACGCCGTTCATCGCCTCCGACGCATACGCGCCGTATGTCGCGCCCGTGACGGGCCTGGGCAACCTGAGCATCCTCGGCCTCATTCGCTTCACCATCTACCAGCACGGCAACGGCTGGTTCGTTCTGCCGATCCTGTCCGTCGCGACCCAGATCCTCATGCAGAACATGACCATGAAGCAGACCATGCAGAACAACCCGCAGGCCGGCAGCCAGAAGACCATGCTCTACGTCATGACCTTCATGTCCCTGTACTTCTGCGCGATCTACAATTCTGCGTTCGCGCTGTACTGGGTGATTTCCAACGTGTATGCCCTGGTCGAGAACATCGCGTTTGACAGGTATTTCAAGGCACAGGACCGCAAGGCGGCGACGGCGGAGGAGGTTGGCATCTGATGCGCAGTCAGGAATTTACCGGTAAGACGACTCAGGAGGCCATCGACGCCGGTCTCGCCGCGCTGGGCGTGACCATCGCCGATGTGCATGTTGACGTGATCCAGGAGGGCGCCAAGGGCCTGTTCGGCCTGTTCGGCAGCAAGCCGGCGTGCGTCCGCCTGACCGTCATGGAGGACGAGAAGGAAGACGACCACGGCCTTGACGACCTGCTCAGCTCCTTCAGCCTGGACGAGCCGCGCAAAAAGCCGGCCAGGCCCGCTGCGCCGAAGGCTGAGAAGAAGCCGGTTGAGAAGAAGCCGGTCGAGAAGAAGACTGAGGCCAAGGCAGAGGAGAAGGCCGAAGCCGCGCCGAAGGCTGAAGCCAGGGCGGAGGCCAAGCCGGTGAAGAAGCCGGCGGAAAAGAAGGCTGAAGCGAAGGCCGAAGCAAAGGTTGAGGTGAAGACCGAAGCCAGGGCCGACGAAGCCGGGGCGGAGAACAAGGCCGAGGCCGCGCCGAAGCAGCCGAAGCCCCCGCGCGAGAAGAAGCCGCGCGCACCGAAGGCCGAAAGGCCGGCCAAGGAGAGCAAACAGGCGGAACCGCGCGAGTATGCGCCGATGGTTCCGGCGAAGACGTTTGCCCCGACCGAGCCGCCGGTCCTCTATCCGGAGGACACCCCTGCCGGCAGAGCGCAGCGCTTCCTGATGGATGTGACGGGCCTGATGAACGTGAAGGTGGACGTCTATGTGGACGAAACCGGCGAGGACGGCCTGTACATCCACATGATCGGCGACACGCTGGGCATCCTCATCGGCCGCCGCGGCGAGACGCTGGACGCGCTGCAGTACCTGACCAGCCTGCAGGTGAACAAGGGCCGCGAGGGCTACATCCGCGTGACGCTGGACACCGAGAACTACCGCGCCAAGCGCGAGGACAGCCTGCGCCGCCTGGCGCAGCGCATGGCCAACCGCGCGCAGAAGACCGGCCGCAAGGTCGTGCTCGAGCCGATGAACCCGTACGAGCGCCGCGTGCTGCACACCGCGCTGCAGAACCATCCGGCGGTGACCACGCATTCGGAGGGCGAGGAGCCCAACCGCCGCGTCGTCATCACGCTGGCCAACCAGCCGGAGCGCGCCGCGCAGCCGGAAAACGGCGAGAAGGCCGAGAAGGGCGACAAGCCGTCTTCCTCCCGCCGCCGCCGCAGCCGCCGCGGCCGTGGCCGCGGCCCGAAGCCTGCCGCGCAGGAGACGGTAAGCGAGGCCGTGCAGGAGACTGCCGCCGCGCCGGTCGAGGCGCCGGTTGACGTGCTGGGCGAGTAAGACAACCAATAAGGGCGTGGAGGAGCGATTCTCCGCGCCCTTTTCTCTTGATTCACATTGCGCCGGTGCGGAGGCGTCCGGTTCTTGTAAAAGGAGCGCCTTCTGTGCTATAATTGAATTTACGATACAAACCGGCATGCTGCCGGCGGCATCACCGACAAGTATCTGTAAATTCCGCTGCTTCGCGCCCAAGGCCGAAGCTTTGCAATCACAAACACATGACCCAAAGGGGGATTGGATGATGAATAAACGGGCGATCGCGCTGCTGCTGTGCGCAGCGATGCTCCTTGGCGCGGCAGCTGCGCTGGCGCAGGAGACAACCTATGTCTTCCCGTATGAGGGCTTTCGCTATACGCAGAGGGAAGGCGAGACTGTGCTGACCCAGACGAACCTGCGGGAGCATGAGGCGCTGATTGCGTCCCTGGGCACGACGAGCGAGGCGATTCTGGCCAGCTATGTGGCGTCCGGCATCGTGATGGAGGTCATCCCGCAGGACGGCGGCCAGATCGCGGTGAGCGTGACTGACGCCGGCGCGTTTGCGGACGTGCAGGCCATGAGCGGGATCACGGACGAGCGGCTTGCGGCGTTTAAGGCGCAGTTCGAGGAGAGCGGCCTGTATGAGAGCGTCGAGCTGACGCAGACTGAGCCGGTCTGTGTGCGCATGATCAGCTCCGCGATGTACGCATCCATGCCGGTGTATTCCCTGCGCTACACGATGCTGCACCTGGGCCGCCTGTACGTGATCGCGCAGACGATCGTGGGCCGTGCGCCCGAGGCAGCGGATGACGCGCGCATGGCGGACGTGCTCTCCGGCATGAAACTGCTCTCGACGGTATCCGATCCCACGCCCGTGCCGACGCCTGCGCCGACCGCGACCCCGGAGCCGACGCCCGTGCCCACGCCAGGCGTGGCCGAGGTGCTGGCCGACGAGGGCGTGATGGAGGTCAGCGGCGTGCCGGCGTACACCAATGACCCGGTCATCACCGTCTCCGGCGTGACGGATGCATCCGCTGAGGTGCGCGTGGCGGTGGACGACAAGACGCTGGGCAAGGCCACCGCCAAGAAGGACGGCACGTTCTCCGTGAAGGTGACGCTGCCCGAGGAGGGCGACCTGGTGCTGGCCGTGATGACCGACACCGCGGAGACGATGCTCGCCGTGCAGTACGAGATGCCGACGGCCAGACTGGCAATCACCGGCCCGGAGAACACGACGTTCACGGGCGACAATGTGATGGTGCGCGGCCGCACGGAGCCCGAGGCTACCGTTTACATCGAGGGCAAGGGCATGAGCACCAACGTCAAGGCGAACAAGAACGGCGATTTCTCCATCCGCGTGTTCATCGAGAGTGAGGGCTCTCAGACCTTCTCCCTGCGCGCGAAGGCGAAGGGCTGCCGAGAGAACCGCACCGAAATCACGCTGACACGCGTATTCACGCAGCGCGAGGGCATCGCCAACTTCCGCAAGAAGATGCAGTCGGTTTCCTATGAGAATCTGGCGAAGGCGCCGGAGAAATACGCCGGCAAGGGATTCCTCTTCCGCGGCAGGGTGGAGGCGTTTACCGATTTTGACGGCCGTCCGTGCGCGCTGGTGTGCGTGGACAACGTCTCCGTCGGCGAGTGGCGGGATCCGATCTGGGTGGTGCTCACGGGCGAGGAAGAGCTCGACGTGGGCGACGTGGCGACCTTCTACCTGAATGGCGAGGGCCTGACGCTCCCGGCGGACGGGCAATACACCAAGAGCGGCGAGGAGACGGAGGCCCCGGTGGCCGAGGCGAAGTACGTCACGGAAATCAGCAAAGCGAAATAAGAAAAGAGGGGCGCAGCCGATGCACGGGAGCGGAGGCTGCGCCTGCTTTTTTCTGCAAATCAATCAGAATTTATCGTATTTCGATAAATTCTGATTGACAAACGATGCGCTTGGCGATAGAATATCCCTGAGGTGAGAAACATGAAAAAACCGGAAATCCTGCACGGGGAGCGGGCTGTTTTCAGGCTGCTTCGCATCGCCGCCACTGCGGCAGGGGTCATCGGGACGCTGATTGCGGTTTGGCTTGTCTGCGTGGGAGTCTCGTGCCTGAGCTGGGGAATCGGCGAGCATCTGACAGATATGATTGCGGCTGCTGTGACGGGGCTGGTCACGGTGGCGGTTGTCTCGCTTGGCTGCTGGAGGGCGCTGTTTACGTTCTATCGGATGGTCGGCAGGCTGTCGCAGGGCAGCGCATTCACGCAGGAGAATGAACGGGCGATGGCGGGGATCGCCTCCGCGCTGGCGCTTTCCGGCGCGGCGCTGGGGATTGCCTTCGTGCTGCTGCTGCTCATCTGCGGGGAGATGGTTCTGCCGATGATCTGGCTGCTGCTGCTGGCGCTGGCATTTTTCGGGGTGGCGCTTCTGGCGCACGCGCTGTGCCTGCTGGTGCGGCGCGCGGCGGCCCTGCAGCGCGACAGCGACCTGACGATCTGAGGAGGGATGCGCATGATTCGGGTGGATCTGGACGTGATGCTGGCCCGGCGCAAGATGAGCCTGACGGAACTGTCCCAGCGGGTGGGCATCACGATGGCGAATCTGTCCATTCTCAAAAACGGCCGCGCGAAGGCCGTGCGCTTTGAGACGCTGGACGCGATCTGCCGCGCGCTGAACTGCCAGCCGGGGGATATCCTGGCATATGAGGAGAGCGCGGATGAGGACGCATAAGAGCGGGTGGGGCATCCTGTACCTTGCCGTGAGAGCGGCTGCGTACCTGTCGGCTGCGTACCTGTGCGCGCTGGCGCTTCTGATCATGGGCGCATGCATTGGCTGGGGCTTTGTCTTTGCGGACAAAAGCAGCGACGTGCGAAGAGGAAGCCAGGCGGCGCGCGGCGTGCTGGGCGATACGGGACTGGGCGCCGTCAAGCAATGCGCGGACACCGTCACGGCGCTGCATTGCGATACCTATTTCCGCGACGGCGACGAGACGGTGATCTTCCAGTTTGAGTGGGGCGACCGCGAGGCGGTCTGGCAGGCGGTGTGCGCTGCGCCCGGATGGCAGACTGCCTCCATCCCGGCCGAGGCGTATACGGCGCTGGCCCGCGCGGAATTCTGGACGCCGAACGAGGTCGTCGCGCCGGCGGGGGATATCGTGTTCGACGCGTGGTTTTATCGGGACGACTACCTTGTGCAGTATGGCGAGCGGGCCGAATGGGCGGACGCGTACAGCGGCCTGCCGGAGGTCTTCAGCCTGAACGGGATGCCGGATACGCTCAATGCGACGTTTGCCTTTTACGACCGGGAAACCGGCGCGTTCTTCTATTATTCCTACGACACCTGAGGCGCGCTGCGCGCCGGGGGACGCCATTCGGGCCGGATACCGCGAAAGCGGTGTCCGGCTTTGTGCTTCTGGCCGGGAAGTTTGGCAAAAGCAAACCCAAATCCCGAAAAGACGTGCGTTTGTTTAGAAAAGGTAAGATTCAAGTCAGAAATGCTTAAAATCAAAAAATGTTGCAATATATAGAAAAATGAGGATTTCTGACGCGCGGAAGACCGAAAAAACGAACGAATTTCAATTCAATGAAAAAACTTTGGCGAAAGCCCTTGACAACAGGGGTGAAGTATGATTTAATCTGCATCGCAATGATAACCTTGAAGTTTGGTTGTACTAAACACAGGAGGCGTTTGCGTGGATATCAACATCGGCGAAAAGCTCAGAAGCCTTCGCCAGAAGAACAACCTGACGCAGAAGGAGCTGGCCGACCGCTGCGAGCTGTCCAAGGGATTCATCTCCCAGCTGGAGAGCAACCAGACCTCGCCCTCGCTTTCCACGCTGGAGGACATCCTCACGACGCTGGGCAGCTCGTTCCACGAGTTCTTCTCCGACGAGCAAGGGGACAACCCCGTCTGCCGCAAGGAGGACGTGTTCATCAAGGAGAGCGACGACGGTGTGACCATTCACTGGCTCATCCCCAACGCGCAGAAGAAGGACATGGAGCCGATTCTGGTGACGCTGGAGCCGGGAGCGAAGATGGAGACCGACCTGCCGCACATGGGCGAGGAGTTCGGCCACGTGCTTTCCGGCGCGGTGACGCTGGTGCTGGGCGAGAAAAAATACCGCGTGCGCAAGGGCGACAGCTTCTCCTACAAGCCCTCCGTGCAGCACTATCTGGCCAATCCCGGCAAGACCCCGGCCACCGTGCTGTGGGTCTCGACGCCGCCCAACTTCTGACCGGTATGATGCCGGCTGCATTTCCGACGAAATGATATAAGTCCCGCTGCCTTGCGGCCCATCCGGAGCTTTGCAGAAGGACTTACAGAGAAAGCAACAGGAGGAACCCACTGTGGACAACGCAATCCTTTCCATCCGCGATCTGCGCGTCGTCTTCGAGGACGGCTTCGTTGCGCTGGGCGGCGTGAGCCTTGATATCGGCAAGAACGAGTTCGTGACGCTGCTGGGCCCTTCCGGCTGCGGCAAGACGACGCTGCTGCGCTGCATCGGCGGTTTTGAAAAGCCGACCGGCGGCGAGATTCTCTACAAGGGAGAGAACATCGTGCCGCTGCCGCCGTACAAGCGCGCCATCAACACGGTGTTCCAGCGCTATGCGCTCTTCCCGCACCTGAACGTGGCGCAGAACGTGGCCTTCGGCCCCGACCTGCGCGGCGAGGACAAGAAGAAGACCGCGGCCGAGGTGAGCCGGATGCTGGAGATGGTCGGCCTGACCGGCTACGAGAAGCGCAAGATCGCCTCACTCTCCGGCGGTCAGCAGCAGCGCGTGGCCATCGCGCGCGCGCTGATCAACCAGCCGGACGTGCTGCTGCTGGACGAGCCGCTGGCGGCGCTGGACCTCAAGCTGCGCCGCGAGATGCAGCTGGAGCTCAAGCGCATCCAGCGCGAGAGCGGCATCACGTTCATCTTCGTCACGCACGATCAGGAGGAGGCGCTCACCATGAGCGACCGCGTGGCCGTCATGCGCGCGGGCGAGATCCTGCAGCTGGGCACGCCGGAGGACATCTACAACGAGCCGCAGTCCGCGTTCGTGGCGGACTTCATCGGCGACAGCAACATCCTGGAGGGCACCATGGTGCGCGACAGGCTGGTGCGCTTCCTGGGCTGCGAATTCCCGTGCGTGGACAGCGGCTTCGGCGAGAACGCCGCGGTGGACATCGTCGTGCGCCCGGAGGATCTCAAGCTGAAGCCCATCGACGATCCGGCGGAGGGCGTGCCGCAGGGCGTGGTGGAATCGCTGCTGTTCAAGGGCGTGCACTACGAGATGAAGGTGCGCGCGGGCAGCAGCGTGCTGCTGGTGCACTCCACGCACGCGCGCCCGGTGGGCACGCAGGTCAAGCTGACCGTCGCGCCGGAGGACATTCAGGTCATGCACAAGAGTGACTGCTCACCCGACGTGCTGCGCAGGCACGCCGACCGCGCAAAATAAGGAGGGCCTGCCGACATGAGAAACAAGGCATTGACCGTGCCGTTCGTGCTGTGGGCCATGATCTTCATCGTCGTGCCGCTGATCATGATCGTGTGGTACGGCGTGACGGTGGAGGAGTCCATCCCATACGCCGAGGTGGTGCTGGAGGACGGCACGACCGCCTTTGAGCTGGAGGACGGCACGATCACCACGCAGCGCCCGGGCAAGCGTGCGGTCGTCTCGCTGGACAACTTCAAGCGCATGCTCGAGCCGACGTACCTGAAGCTCCTGCTGCGCAGCCTCAAGGTGGCCGTCATCACGACGGTGATCTGTCTGCTGCTGGGCTATCCGGTGGCGCTGATCCTGACCGGCAGGGATTTCAAGCGGCCCGCGCTGTGGCTGATGCTGCTGATCCTGCCGATGTGGATGAACTTCCTGCTGCGCACCTATTCCTGGATGAGCATCCTGGAAAACTCCGGCATCCTCAACAGCTGGATTTCCGGCCTGCGCGAGGCGATTCCCGCGTTTGACGCGCTGCTCACGCGCATGGGCGTGGGCAAGAAGATCATCTTCCTGTACAACGAGAAGGCCGTCATCCTCGGCATGGTCTACAACTACCTGAGCTTCATGATCATGCCGATCTACACCGTGATCGAGAAGATCGACCGCAGCCTGCTGGAGGCCGCCGCCGACCTGGGCGCCAGCCCGCGCAAGAGCTTCCTGCGCGTGACGCTGCCCTACTCGCTGCCCGGCGTGCTGGAGGGCGTGACGATGGTGTTCGTGCCGGCGGTGACGACGTTCGTCATCAGCCAGCTGATGGGCGGCGGCAAGGTGCCGCTCATCGGCGACATCATCCAGAACCAGTTCGGCAAGTCCAGCGACTGGCACTTCGGCGCGACGCTCTCGCTGCTGGTGATGGTCGTCGTGCTGGCGTTCATGGGCGCGCTTGGCCGCATCGACAAGGAGGATGAGACGCAGAAGGAGGTGCGCATTCTCTGATGAAAAAGCTGAGAAAGGCGTATATCGGCCTGATTATGGCGTTCCTCTACGCGCCGATCGTCCTGCTGATCCTCTACTCCTTCAACGACAGCAAGTCCCGCGCGCAGTGGGGCGGCTTCACGCTCAGATGGTACAGGGAGCTGTTCGCCGACGAGGCCATCATGGGCGCGCTGGGCACCACGCTGTCCATCGGCCTGCTGGCGGCGGCGATCTCCACGGTGCTGGGCACGGTCGGTGCGATTGCGCTGTTCCAGATGAAGCGCCGCCCGCGTCAGGCGATGATGTCCGTCGTCAACCTGCCGATGCTCAACTCCGAGGTCGTCACCGGCGTATCGCTGATGCTGCTGTACGCCATGGCGCGCATTCAGCTGGGGTATCTCACGCTGCTGCTCTCGCACATCGCGTTCTGCGTGCCGTATGTGGTGCTCAGCGTGCTGCCCAAGCTGCGCCAGCTCGATCCCAACCTTGCCGAGGCCGCGCAGGACCTGGGCGCGACGCCCGTGCAGGGATTCCTGCGCGTGATCCTGCCGGACATCATGCCCGGCGTGTTCTCCGGCTTCATCATGGCGCTGACGATGTCCATCGACGACTTCGTGGTCAGCTTCTTCACGACAGGCTCCGGCGTGAGCAACCTGTCCATCACCATCTACACGATGGCCAAGCGCGGCATCTCGCCCAAGATCAACGCGCTGTCCACGATCATCTTCGCCTGCGTGTTCGTGCTGCTCATCGGCATCAACCTGCAGGATCTGCGCAAGGATCCGCGCAGCAAGGAGAAGGTCGAAAACGTCCGTATCCCGTATTGACCTTTACATAGCTTCGGCTGAACGCACGAAGTGAAGAAGGGAGTCTGAGGCTGTGGCCCCAGCGTACCTATTCCGTCAAAAAAAGGAGTATGAAGAAATGAAAAAGTGGTTCTGGCTGGTTCTGTGTCTCGCCCTGCTGTGCCCGGCGCTCGCGCTGGCGCAGGAGACGATCAACGTCTACAACTGGGGCGACTACATCGACGTCGAGGTACTCGACCTCTTTGAGGAAGAGACCGGCATCAAGGTTATCTACGAGACGTTTGAGACCAACGAGGACATGTATGCGAAGATCGCCATGGGCGGCTCCAGCTACGACGTCATCTTCCCCAGCGACTACATGATCGAACGCATGATTCAGGAGAATCTGCTGCAGAAGATCAACTGGGACAACATCCCTAACGCGGCGAACATCGACGCGCGCTTCCTGCACGAGGACTATGACCCGGAGGCCGCCTACTCCATCCCCTACACCTGGGGCACGATGGGCATCCTGTACAACAAGGAGATGGTCGAGGAAGCGCCCACCAGCTGGGATACGCTGATGGACGAGACCTACTTCATGGACATGCTGATGCTCAACTCCCCGCGCGACACGCTGGCCATCGCGCTGGTGATGGCGGGCCATGACCTCAACTCCGTCGATCCGGCCGATCTGGAGGACGCCAAGAACCTGCTCATCGAGCAGAAGCCGATGGTGCTGGCCTACGTCGTGGACGAGGTGAAGGACAAGATGATCGGCGGCGAGGCCGCTGTGGCGCTGGTGTGGAGCGGCGACGCGACCTTCTGCATGAGCGAGAGCGAGGAGCTTGACTACGTTGTGCCGCAGGAGGGCAGCAACATCTTCTACGACTCTATCTGCATCCCGGCCAACGCGGGCAACGTCTCCGGCGCGGAGAAGTTCATCGACTTCATGTGCCGCGCGGACATCGCCGCCATGAACTATGAGTACGTCGGCTATGCGATCCCCAACCAGGCGGCCATCGAGCTGCTGGGCGAGGAGGAGTACAATGCCTCCCCGGTCAACAATCCGCCGCAGGAGGTGCTGGACAAGTGTGAGGTCTTCCGCTATCTGGGCGATGACACCAAGCTCTATGACCAGATCTGGACGGAGATCATCAGCGAGTTCTAAAAATATAAAGGCTGCTCGACTTCTTGAGCAGCCTTTTCTCAAATTGAGCCGCGAAAGAACAACATTTGTTCTTCCTAAATAAAATGAGAAGTTCATACGTCAGTACGCTAAAAAACAACCGAAGGATTGA
>CAMFCQ010000038.1 GCA_945948915.1 uncultured Clostridia bacterium
TCGATATCCCCGACGACGCGATGAAGAAGCCCGAGGCGATCATCCGCTCCATGACGCGCAAAGAACGCCGCAATCCGGAGATCCTCAACGCCAGCCGCCGCCGCCGCATCGCAGCGGGCAGCGGTACGACGGTGCAGGATGTCAACCAGCTGATTCGTCAATTCGAGGAAGCCAAGAAGCAGATGAAGATGATGATGAATCAGATGAAGGGCCGCAAGGGCCGCTTCCGCTTCCCGATGGGCCGCTGAGCGCAGGCCGCAATTACCCGACGCCGACAATCATCAAGATTGAGGTCATATATTTCTATCAAAGAGAGAATTTGAGGAGGATACAACAATGGTTAAGATTCGTCTGAAGAGAATGGGCATGAAGAAGAAGCCGTTCTACCGTGTCGTCGTCGCCGACGAGCGTATGTCCCGCGATGGCCGTTTCGTCGATGAGATCGGCTACTACAACCCGGTTTCCAACCCGGTCGAGCTGAAGATCGACGTTGAGAAGGCCCAGACCTGGATGAAGAACGGCGCCCAGCCGACCGATACCGTCCGCGCGCTGCTCAAGAAGACCGGCGCGATCGCCTGAGTTTTCAGGCGCCGCGGGGGCTGAATCATGGAAGAACTGGTTCGCTATATTGCCGCTACGCTCGTGGATCATCCCGATCAGGTGCAGGTGAAGACCGTTGAAGGCCCGGAGTCTGTCATCATCGAGCTGAGCGTCGGCCCGGAGGATATGGGCAAGGTGATCGGCAAACAGGGCCGCATCGCCAAGTCCATCCGCGCCGTGGTCAAGGCAGCGACCGCCCGCAACGAAAAGCCCGTGTTTGTGGAGATCATGTGATCATTCCACGGCGATGCGCGGCTTGACGCAGGGCGTCGGGTGTCCTGCTACTTAAACGCATACCATGCCGCGCAGCAATGCGCGGCATCTGTGTATGTGTACAGAATTGAGAGGTTTCGTATGGAATATCTGCAGATTGGCGAGATCGTCCGCCCGCAGGGCATCAGGGGAGAGGTGAAGCTGCGCGCGATGAGCAGCGACCCGGATCGCTATGCGCGTCTTGAGAGCGTGTATCTGCTCGTCAAGGGGCAGTATGTGGAGCACAAGGTGACCAAGGGACGCTGTGCCGGCGGATTTGCCGTGCTGCAGCTGGGCGGCGTGAAGGACCGCAACGAGGCGGAGGCGCTGCGCGGCGTGAAGGTCTTTGTCGACCGGGAGCACGCCATCGACCTTGACGAGGACGAGAACTTCGTCGTCGATCTCATCGGCCTGAATGCCGTGGACACGCAGGGAAACGCCATCGGCACGCTGACCGATGTGCTGACGCCCAACCAGATCTGCGACGTGTACGTCTTTGACACGCCGCGCGGGGAGATGATGATCCCGGCGCTCAAGCGCGTGGTCGTGAAGGTCGATCTCGATGAGGAGAAGATCGTGCTGGATGAAAAGGTGCTGCCGGAGGTCGCCGTCTGGGAGGACGAGCCGGCGGAGCGGGATGAGTAATTTTTCCCGGATCGGGAAGAAAAACACGCATGCAGCCGTCTGTATAGCGGAAGGAAACCGCAAAGGATCGATTCAGAATCATGATGAAGAGAACGGGACTTGTTTTTCTGCTGCTGGCGTGCCTGCTCTGCAGCGGCGCGGCAAGGGCGCAGACGCTCCCCTCGAACGAGGTCTTTTCGCCCGGCCTGGTGAGGCTGGCTCAGATGGAAACGGCGCAGCCGAATGTCTGGGCACAGGCGAGCGTTGAGATTGACAAGGCGATGTACGCGCGCGACCTGTCGGTGCTCGCCGCCATGCTGAAGGGCACGACGCTGACGGTCCAGAGCGGCGGTGCGGGCAAAACGCTGAGCGTCGAGCGAGGGGGCGAGACGCTGGGCGTGTACGCCGTGCCGGAAAACGGGACGCTGGATGCGCTTGAAAGCAGGCTGCTGGGCACAGCGGTGCTGGAGCGTGCGCCGCTGGCATGGATTGCCGATTGGCTGGAGGGCCTTCAGGCGGGGGACGCGCTGGGCTTCGGCTTTGCGGTGAGCGAGCCGTTCACGCTGGTGCGCACGATGTCCGACGACGGCACGCGGCTGACCAAAATCAACATTTCGGGCGCGATTGCGCGCGAGGGCGGGGCGGCATACAGGGTCGAGGGATTCCTGCGCCAGCCGGCGGGCCGTTCGCCGAAGGACACGTTCGAGCTGACGTTTACGCAGGACGAGGACAACTTCGTCGAGCTGGCGTACAGCGCGCTGCGCGAAAACGAGATCACGCACAAGAACAAGGAAGGGACGGCGAGCGTGCGCACCGCGCTCAAGGCGGCGGGCAAGCTCGCGGGCAGCGGAATCTCCAGCCGCCTGACCGTGACGATGAAGAATCACTGGACGGCGGACGGAGACACGCTTTCCGAGCGCGTGACCATCACGGCCAGCCTCACGCACGAGGATAAGACGCCCGGCAGGCGCATGCAGCGCCTCAACAGCGTGGCGGCGGAGACGAAGAACACGATCCGCCTGACGACGCATGAGAGCGGCGATGAGGTGCTTTCGCTGACAGACGCGATGGAGATCGAGGTGACGCTCGATGAAAACACGTTTCTCGCGGCCGGCGCGGACGTGACCGTGCGCGTGGGCGGTGAGGCACAGCCCCTTGCCATGGAGCCGGAGGAAATCACAACGGAGGCTGTGAGGACGCTGGCCCGGCGGATCTATCCGCTGCTTGACGAAGATACGCATGCAGTCATCCGAAAAGGCCTGTAAGCGCTGAACGGATGAATCCACAGAACAGGAGGTATCCTATGAAGAAACGCATTCTCGCCTTTGTGCTCAGCGCGGTGCTGCTGCTGGCACCGATGGCGTCCGTGGCTGAGGAGGCCGCGGCCAACTACTACGCGGGCGAGCTGACGACGACCGCGATCGGCGACAGCTATTTCGCGGGCAACCAGATCAACCTGAACGCCGTGCTCGGCATGACCCTCGAGGAGGGCGTGACGGACAGCATGGTAAAGGCGATTGCGGGCCTGCTGAACAAAACCCAGCTGCACATGTCCTTCTATGACGACTTTGGCACCGCGCGCCTGCATGCTGAGCTGAATGCCGACGATGCGACGCTGCTGAGCGCCGATGCGCTGATCTATGAGGACGGCTCTGTGCAGATCATGAGCAATCTGACGGGCAAGCTCGTGCTGGCGCTGCCCGCGCAGGATGCGCAGCAGGAGACCGTCACCATGGCGGATTTCGATTTCACTGATCCGGAGCAGGTTGCCGCGTTCCGCGCGCTGCCGGCGACCCGGCGCCTGATGATGACGGGCAACGAACTGATCTCCCTGCTGATCAACCATCTTCTGGGCTGGGTGTCCTACATGCAGACGGACAACGACGGCGAGTTCTACGTCTTTGACGACACCTACCTGGAGGCAACGGAGAACCGCGATCCGGTGGCCCAGCGCATGCTTGGCACGATCAAGGCGGACAGCTTCAACACCCTGCTGTGGAACGTGGCCACAACGGTTGCTGATACCACCGGCGAGTTCCAGCAGGCGCTGGCCGATCTGCTGGCCGAGCACGGCGTGACCCGTTATCAGGCCCGTACGTTCATCGACAGCCTGCTCACTGAGGAGACGATTGATCCGGCTCTTGACTATGTGCAGCCCTCCTACTCGATCATTGAAAACAGGGATGAGTCCCCGATCACGTACGACGACGTCTCCTATTTCTTCAAGAAGCTGCAGAAGTGCACGCAGCGCATCTGGGACAACAGCACCACGAACATCATGGAGATGGACGTGAGCTACGACGATTTCGGCGCGATGGTGGGCTTTGACGCGCATGCGCCGCAGTTCACAACCCTGCTGCCGTACGAGGGCGATTTCACCTATTCCATCAAGACTGACGACGACTGGCAGCGCTTCCATACCGCGCATGGCGAGCTGCAGGTGTATGATGACAACCGCGCGGTGGGCGATCTGAATATTCAGTTCGGCCAGGACGTGGACGGCGAGAACCACAGCAGCTTTGAGGGCCAGCTCGATGTGCTGGATCAGAAGGCGAATACGTCGGCGGGCTTCGGCGTGAAGGCGGGCCTCGACTTCGCCGTTGCGGCGGGCGAGAACGGCCAGGAGTCGGAGACCTTCGAGGGCAGCCTGATGCTCAGCGGCCGTGAAAACGGCGAGGACAGCCTGGCGGCCGGCGCAACCGTCAGCGGCATGACGACCGTCGACGCGGAGCGCTTTGACCTGAATGCGACCGCTGCCTTCACGATCGTTGATACCTGCGAGCTGGTGGCGGACGTGTCGGTCGAGCAGGCCGAGTATGAGGAGATCGCCTTTGCGGGCGGTCAGGCCATCGACCTGACGGCGCTTGATGACGAGACGAAGGATGTCATCAAGAGCGAGATCAAGAACCAGTCGGCCAGGCTCGCACTGCAGCTGGTGACCAAGCCGGACGTGCTCGCCAACCTCATGACCATCTTTGGCAAGCTGGCGCTGTAAAACGCATACACAGAGCAGGAGCCGAAGAGGCTTCTGCTTTGTTGTTCAGTGCGCCCGGCGGCATGCTTTTGCGCATGAGCGCAAATATGGTATCATTCGCAAAAGCGATAGACAGGTGCGGAGGTGACAAAGGATGCGCGTGCTGATTGCGGAGGATGACCGCCTGACGGCAGACACGCTGGCCAAGCGGCTAGGCGAGGAGCACTATGCCGTGGATGTATGCTATACGGGGACGGATGCGCTCGATTATCTGATGGCCGCGGCGTACGATGTGGCGGTGCTGGATATCATGATGCCCGGCATGGACGGCCTGACGGTGGTGCGCCGGGCACGCGAGGCTGGACGGGACATGCCCGTGTTGCTGCTGACGGCGCGGAATGCGGTGAGCGACCGCGTGGACGGGCTCAATGCCGGCGCGGACGATTATCTGGTGAAGCCATTTGCCTTTGAGGAGCTGTCCGCCCGGCTGCGCGCGCTCTCGCGGCGCAGCAAACAGACGAGCAACTGCTTCACGCTCGCGGACCTGACGGTTGACTGCGACAGCCGGAGCGTCACGCGCGGCGGGGTGCACATCGCGCTGACCAGCCGGGAATTTGCGCTGCTGGAATACATGATCCGCAACAAGGGGCATGTGCTCAGCCGCGCGCAGATCACGGAGCACGTGTGGAGCTACGATTACGAGGGCGCGTCCAACATGATCGACGTGTACATCCGTTCTCTGCGAAAAAAGATTGACGAGGGGTACGGACAAAAGCTGATTCACACCGTGCGCTATGCGGGCTATGTCCTGCGGGAGGAAGCATGAAGAAGCTGTCGATCAAGGCGCGCATCACGCTGTGGTATGCGGCGCTGATCCTGGTTCTCTGCGCGGCGGCGCTGTTCTTGCTGCTGGCGTTGGCTGACAAGGCGCAGCGCGCGCACGCGCGCAGCACGCTGGAGAGCGCGACGGTTGTCCTCATGGATGAGCTGGAGATTGAACACGGTCAGATGGAGATCGATTCGGATATCGACGAGATTCCCAACGTCTACGCGGCGCTCTTTGACGCGAACGGCAGCTTGATCTATGGCAAACGGCGCGTTCATCTCCCCTTCGCGGAGGGTGAAATGCGCCGCGCACAGACGGGAGAGCGCAGCTGGTACGTGCTCGATACGCTGCTGACAATCCCTGATCGGGAGCCTGTATGGCTGCGGGTGTGCATGTCCTCCGAGCTGCTGTTCAGCGCAGCGCGGGCGACGGCGCAGTCGGGGATGTGGCTGATGCCGCTGTTGGCGCTTGTGGCGCTCATTGGTGGATACACCATCACCCGGAGCGCGCTCAGGCCGGTGAAGGAGATGACGCAGGTGGCGTCTGCCATCGCGGACAGCGGCTGTCTGGATGAGCGGACGGCGCTGAACCGATACGAGCGCGGACGCGACGAGCTGCATGCGCTGGCGGCGACGCTTGACAGCATGCTCGAGCGGCTTTCGCGGGCCTTTGAGCGCGAGCGTCAGTTTACTGCGGACGCAGCGCACGAGCTGCGCACGCCGCTCAATGCCATGCGCACGCAGGGCGAGTACGCGCTTGCGCGGACAGGCGCGGAGGAAAAGGACGAGGCCATCGGGCGGATGCTCGAAAAGAACGAGGAGATGCGCCTGCTCGTCGATCAGCTGCTGACCATCGCGCGGCTGGATGCGGGGCAGATGCAGATGGAAGACGATGCGGCGCTGGCGCCGCTGCTCGCGCGCGTCGCGGAGGACATGGAGATCGTCGCGCAGGAGCGCGGCATCCGCATGGAGACAGAGCTTGAGGACGTGCACGTTCGCGGTAATCCGGCGATGCTCACCCGGGCGGCCGTCAATCTGGTGGACAACGCCATCCGCTACGGCCGTGATGGCGGCAGCGTGCGCGTCACGCTTGTGCAGGAGGGCCAGGATGCGGTGATCCGCGTGAAGGATGACGGCGTGGGGATTGCCACCGAGGCGCTTGAGCATGTGTTTGAGCGCTTCTGGCGGGGCGACAGCGCGCGAAGCACAGCCGGCTCGGGCATCGGCCTGGCGATCGTTCAGGCGGTGGCGCAGGCGCACGGCGGCAGCGCCTGTGTGCAGAGCGAGTTGGGCAGCGGCAGCTGCTTTGCCATCAGACTCCCCAAAAAGAATTCATGAATCCGGTTTTCTTCATGCGGCTTTCATCTTGGCGCGCTAGAATCAAGCCATCAAAAATCAGAGGAGGATGATTCCATGAAGAAGATGATGACGGTTTTGCTGACGGCCCTGGTGCTGATGCTGGCGCTGCTGCCGGCACTTGCCGAGGAATTTGCGACGGAGCGGCAGAATGCGCTTGCGGCGGTGCGCGTGAGCCTGCCGGAGGCGGCCATTGATTACGCCGTACGCGAGCGAGACGACGGACGGGCGGTGTGGAACGTGTTCTTTACGCAGGGCACGCAGCTGGGCGTGTGCAAGGTGCTGGAGAGCACCAACGAGATTCGCCGTGTCGAGCTGTTTGAGAAGCCGGTGGACGCGATGAACGCCGCCGAAGCTATGGCGTCGCTTGCGCAGAGCAAGGGCGAGATGACGGTGACGGAGCTGGAGCTTGACTGGGAGGACGGCGAGCTCATCTACGAGGGAGAAGCGGAGCTGAACGGAAAGCGCTATGAGTTTGAGATCAGCGTGACCGGAGAGATGCTCGAGTGGGAGAGGGATTGATCCCTTCGTATAAAAAATGCCTTCTGCAGAAGCAGAAGGCGTTTTTTGCGGCCAAATGGCGTCATACTCTTTCCATCTCTTCCCTGGTGAACTGCGGCACAAAGCTCCTTTTCCAGAGGACGAGGAAGATGACCAGCAGCACGGAGAAGGTCAGCAGCCAGGAGACGGGGTAGGAGAGCATCAGACAGGTGAGGGTGGGATACGCGGCAAAGATGGTGAACACCCAGAACAGACGGAACGCGCATGCACCGAGGATGGAGACGATCATCGGGAGCAGCGAGTAGCCGATGCCGCGCAGCGCGCCGGTCATCACGTCCATGACGCCGCACAGGAAATACGGGGCGCAGACGATCACCTGGCGCTCCATGCCTGCGGCGATGACGGTGGGATCCGTGGAGAAGAGCGAGAGCAGCTGCGGGCCGAACACGCAGGAGAGCAGGCCCAGCGTCACGCCGAAGAGAATCGCCCAGAACATGCACACCTTCATCGCCGAGACGATGCGGCGCGGCTTGCGCGCGCCGATGTTCTGCCCGGCGAAGCAGGTGATCGCCTGCTGGAACGTGTTCATCGCCTGATAGACGAAGTTGCCGATGTTGGAAGAGGCTGCATTGCCCGCGATCACGACGGAGCCGAAGCTGTTGACCGAGGACTGAATGACCACGTTGGACAGCGAGAAGACCGAGGACTGGATGCCCGCCGGCAGGCCGATGCGGATGATCTCGCGCAGCTTGCCGGGATGGATGCGCAGGCGCTTCAGGAACAGGCGTGTCGGGCCCTCCATGTTCAGCAGCGCGCGCGTGACCAGCGCCGCAGAGATGGCCTGGGAGATGATCGTCGCCAGCGCGACGCCCGCCACGCTCATGTGCAGCGCGATGACAAAGACGAGATTGAGCAGCACGTTCACGACGCCTGCAATGGTGAGATAGTACAGCGGGCGCTGCGTGTCGCCCACGGCGCGCAGAATCGCGGCGCAGAAGTTGTAGAGCATCTGCACCGGCATGCCTAGGAAGATGATGCGCACATACAAAACGGCCAGGTCAATCACGTCATCGGGAGAGCCCATCAGCGTCAGCAGCGGCCGCGCCAGCAGCACGCCCACGGCCATCAGCAAAACGCCGCCCACCAGGGACAACAGTACCGAGGTGTGCACCGTGTCGGAGACGGCGCGCTCGTTGCGGGAGCCTGTGTAGCGCGCGACGAGCACGTTTGCGCCGACGGACAGGCCGATGAACAGGCTGATGATCATGTTGTTCAGCGAGCCGACGGAGCCCACCGCAGCCAGGGCTTCATTGCCCGCAAAGCGGCCCACCACGATGGTATCCGCTGCGTTGAACAGCAGCTGCAGGATGCCCGAGAGCATGATGGGCAGGGCGAAGACGAGAACCTGCGTCAGCAGTTGGCCCTGCGTCATGTCCATGGTACGGCTTGCGTGTTTGTTCAGCATGGAAGTGCTCCCTTTCGTAATCAGATGCATACGATATCATAACACATTTTGGTGATTTTGTAAGCGCAAAACTCCATAAAAAAGCGCCTCCCGAATGGGGAGACGCGGAGATTTTTGCGCTTTCCTGCTTATCCGATGAAGCCGGGGATGAACAGCGGGCCGTAGACGATGAACAGGAAGACCACGATCAGGCCCGCCAGATACGGCAGGACGGCCTTGGAGATTTTGGTCAGCGGCAGATTGGTGATGCCGGAGGCGACGAACAGGTTGATGGCGACCGGCGGGGTGATCATGCCGATGGCGATGCCCACGACGAACAGGATGCCGAAGTGCAGCGTGGAGATGCCCAGCGCGCGGATGAGCGGCAGGAAGACCGGCGTGAGGATGATGATCGCCGAGGAGGTTTCCATGAATACGCCCGCGATCAGGATGATCAGGGAGATCAGGAAGAGGATGACGTACTTGTTGGAGGAGACGCTCAGCACGGCGGCGGAGATGGTCTCCGGAATCTTCCAGTTGGCCAGCGCCCAGCCGAACGGGCCGGAGCAGCCGATGATGATCATGATGACCGCGCTGGTCTTCGCGGAGCCGAGCATGGTGGCGTACAGCTTCTTGGGCGTCATGTCCTTGTAGACGAAGGTGGACACGATCAGCGCGTAGATGACGGCGACAGCCGCAGCCTCGGACGGCGTGAAGTAGCCGGAGAAGATGCCGCCGAGGATGATGGCCGGCATCAGGATGCCCGGGATGGCCTTGAGGAAGGTGCGCCCCACGTTCTTCAGGTTGAACGCCGCGCCCTTGGGATAGTTGTTCTTATAGGCCTGGAAGAGCGCGATGACGATGAGCACCGCGCCCATGATGAAGCCCGGCATGAAGCCTGCCTGGAAGAGCCTGTTGACGCTCTCCTCGGCGATGACGGCGTAGAGCACCATCGGAACGGACGGCGGAATGACGACGCCGATTGTACCGGCCGCCGCGACGAGCGCCGCCGCAGAGTCCTCGCGGTAGCCGCGCTTCTTGAGCTCGGGCACCAGCGTCGCGCCGACGGCCGCGGTGGTCGCCGCGCCGGAGCCGGAGATGGCCGCAAAGAACATGCCGGCCAGAACGGACACAACGGACAGACCACCCTTGATCATGCCCAGCAGGGACTCGCAGAACTCGACGAGCACCTTCGAGATCTTGCCGCCGGCGAGCAGGTCGCCCGCGAAGATGAAGAACGGCACGGCGATCAGGGAGAAGGAGTCGCAGCTGGCAAACATGCGCTGCGCGACGATCATCATCTTTGCGTCGCCGTAGCCGGCGAACATGGTGGCCGCCGCGGCGGAGCAGATCGAGAAGCCGACCGGCACGCCGATGAGCAGCAGCAGGATGAACACGCCAAAGAGAATCAGTGCCATTAGCCTTTAACCTCCTTCGTCGCTTCCTCAAGCCCCATGAGCAGGGAATGCACCATCATGATCGCCATGCTGATGGGGATGCACAGGTAGATATACTTCATCTTAATGGGCAGCGCGGTCGCGGTCTTGTTCAGCTTCATGCAGTAGCGGCTGGAATAGACCAGCAGCACGGTGAACAGCGCGAAGCACACGATGTGCACCAGCACGCGCATGGCCTTGCCTGCCTTGGCCGGAACCAGATCCTGCACCAGGGTGATGGAGATGTGGCCGCTGTGGCGGTAGACCACGGAAGCGCCCAGGAAGGTGGACCAAATGAGCAGATAGCGCGTCACCTCGTCGGACCAGGACAGCGCGGTGAACCAGGTGCGGCAGATGATCTGCGCGCCGGTGACGAGCACCATCGCGCCGAGCATGATGACGATCAGCACGGAGCAGATCTTGTCGAGCGCGTCGCTGACAGGGGTCAGGACTTTTTTGAGAGCGTTCATACCATTTCCTCCGATAAAAGACGGCGCTCCAGATGGAGCGCCGCTTTATTCGTCAATCAGTTACTCAGCGAGCGCGGCCTGAATGCGCGCGATGTAGTCGGCGTACTGCGGATAGGCCTCGTAAACCGGCTGCACGGCAGCACGGAAGGAATCGACGTCCGGATTCTCGACGATCTCCATGCCGTTGTCCTTCAGCGCCTGAATCTGGCCGGCCTCCTGCTCGGCAACCCAGGCGCGCTCGAACTCGGCGGCTTCCTGAGCGGCCTGCACGAAGATGGCCTGCGTGGCCTCGTCCAGATCGTTGTACACGTCAAGGCTCATGGTGATGATCGCGGTCGCGTAGGAGTGACGGTCGAAGGTGACGTACTTCTGGCCGTAGTCCCACAGGCCGTAGGAATACATGACGTTGACCGGGTTCTCCTGGCCCTCGATGGTGCCCTGCTGCATGGCGGTCAGCGCCTCAGCCCAGGCCATCGGCACGGCGTTGACGCCCAGCGCCTTGAAGGTGGCGGTGTAGACCTCGTTCTCCATGACGCGCAGCTTCAGGCCCGCCAGATCCGCGGCGCTGGCCACCGGACGCACGGAGTTGGTCACGTTGCGGAAGCCGCGCTCGGCGTACGCCAGACCCTTGAGGCCGGCCTCTTCCAGGGTGCCCAGCAGCTCCTGGCCGACCTCGCCGTCCAGAACCTTGTAGGCTTCCTCGTTGGTGGCAAACAGGTACGGCATGTCCAGAACGCCCATCATCTCGGAGAAGTTGACGAACGGGCCGGAGGTGATGATGCCCATGTCGAGCATGCCCATGGTCATGGAGTCGAGCATCGTGCTCTCGTCGCCCAGGGTGCCGTTCGGGTAGATCTCAATCTTGTACTCGCCGTTCGTGCGCTCGGCCACCAGCTCGGCGAACTTCTCTGCCGCGACCTGGAAGGAGTCCTGCTCGTTGACGGTGGTGCCCAGCTGGAACACGGTCTCCGCCATCGCAGAAGCGCAGACGCTCAGCGCGAGCGCCAGGACAAGAATGGTCATCAGTTTCTTCATGATTTCTTCCTCCAATATTGCTGCAACGCGCTTCATCGCGCTGCAAATTTTCAGTGCGTGATCACCATTTTACACCCATTCCGTATTTTGTCAATCATATTCATGGGTGAAGTGAAAAATGTTCATGCATAGAGAACGATCATGCAAGAATTGTGCATGATGAACGGTAACTTCACCCAAAAAGCGCAGGAGCCGCGCGGTTTTCCCACGCAGCTCCCGGCTCTATGAGGAGGGAATCTTCATGCTTTCTGCATGCGCTCCGCCCGTCAAACCGGTCTGCGGGCGGATGCGCGATCATGACGATGGCGGGTCCGCCGGCAACTGCGGCTTCGGGTCTCAGGACGGTCCTGAGCTCCTCGCCAATATCATACCCGCCAAAGCGCTGGACATGCGCTCGGCGGTATGAAAAGCGATTGGAAGTTTCTTCCATTATTTTCCCATGACGACGCGCGCAAAATCCTCGTCGGAGAGCGTCGCGCCATCTGTCGCGACGACCGCTGCGGACACGCGGTTGGCCAGCGCCAGGCTGCCTGGCAGAGACAGGCCGCGCGTCAGGCCCAGCAGCGTCGCGCCGGCGTGCGAATCGCCCGCGCCGATGGTGTCGATCACCTGCGCGGCAGGCTCGCCGGCGACGGTGTAGAGCTGCCCGCCCTCCATGCAGCGCACGCCGCCTGCGCCCATGGTGGCGATGACGGTATTGCCTGTACGCGCATGCAGCGCGCGCAGCGCATCGTCCAGACGCTCACAGCCGGACATCGCTTTGGCTTCACCGGCGTTCAGGTGCAGCATGGGGTGCAGCGCGAAGAGGCGGTCGTTCAGCTCCCTTTTGACGCGCACGCCGCGCGGGCCGGGCGCGTAGAGCAGCGTGCCGATGGGCGCAGTTTCCAGCCAGGAGACGAGCGCCTCGCCGGTATGCTCCTCGACCTCCAGGCCGCAGACGTAGCCGTAGTCAAACGTCTTTCCGGCGTACGGCGCCATCCACGCGGGATCGAACGTGTACTCCGCGCCGTGGATGGAGCAGAACGTGCGCTCGCCGGTCTTCTCCACAAAGCAGTAGCAGCAGCCGTTCTGCGCCTCAGGCAGATCGACCATGGACGCGAAGGCGAGCTGAGCGAGCTTTTCGCGCACAAACGGGCCGAACACGCCCTTGCGCCCGACCGGCGTGACGAACGTCATGTCCGCGCCCGCGCGGCCGAGGATGTTGGCGACGTTGTAGGCGCAGCCGCCGATGGTGAAGCGCTGGGATTCGGGGTGGAGGTTTTCCTCCGTTTTGGGCAGGTGATCCACGCGGATGATGACATCCACACAGGTGGAACCGATGACGAGTACATTTTTCATAGACTATCCCTCACAGGCTGATGCAGTCTTGACCTGGAAACAGGCGGTTTCAGTATACGACGCTTGAACGCGCCCGTCAATTATGCTATCATCAAATCAACCGCAAATCAGGAAATCACGGACAACGGGAGATGAGCCGACATGAAGATGACGGAAGAAATGATCGCGCGGA
This sequence comes from uncultured Clostridia bacterium, assembly GCA_945948915.1. Taxonomy (GTDB): domain Bacteria; phylum Bacillota; class Clostridia; order Christensenellales; family Aristaeellaceae; genus Ventricola. The sequence continues at coordinate 13,028 of CAMFCQ010000038.1, forward strand.
GCGAAGCGCTTGCGCCGTGGCTGACGGAGATTCGCCGCAGCATCCACCGCTTCCCGGAGACGGGCTGGCTGGAAATGCGCACCAGCGCGCTGATCGCCAAAGCGCTGACGGATATGGGCTATGAGGTGATCACGGGCCGGGCGGCCTGCGCCGAGGCGGCGCGCATGGGCGTGCCGGACGAAAAGACGACGCAGGCGCACCTTGATCGCGTGCTTCAATACGGCTGCGAGGAGGATTATCTGACGGACGACATGCGCGAGGGCTTCACCGGTGTGGTGGGCGTGCTTCGCTGCGGCGAGGGCCCGACGGTCGGCATGCGCTTTGATATCGACGCGCTGGGCATGCAGGAGTGCGCCGAGAATACGCACCGTCCGATGCGCGAGGGCTTCGCCAGCGTGAACCCCGGCATGATGCACGCCTGCGGCCATGACGCGCACGCGGCCATCGGCCTGGGCACAGCGAAGGTGCTCGCGGCGATGAAGGATCAGCTGCACGGCACGGTCAAGCTGCTGTTCCAGCCGGGCGAGGAGGGCGCGCGCGGCGCAAAGGCGATGGTGGCGGCGGGCCACCTCGACGATGTGGACGTGTTCATCGGCTCGCACGTCGCGCCGACGGACAGCCTGGACGACGGCGACGTGACTCCGGGCACCTACGGCTCGCTGGCGACGACGAAGTACGACGTGACGTTCCGCGGTCTGGCGGCGCACGCGGGCGGCTTCCCGGAGAAGGGCAGGAATGCGCTGCTGGCGGCGGCCTCCGCTGTGCTGGCACTACACGCGATTCCGCGCCACAGCGCGGGCGAGAGCCGCATCAACGTCGGCACGCTGCATGCGGGCACCGGCCGCAACGTCATCCCGGACGAGGCAGTGATGCAGCTGGAGGTGCGCGGCGAGACGACGGAGATCAACAGCTACATGGCGGCCTCCGCCGAGGCGGCGTGCCGCGGCGCTGCGGCCATGTATGGCTGCACCGTGGAGATGAGGAAGATGGGCGAGGCCGAGGGCCAGCACAGCGACGAGGCGCTGCTGGCGCGCATCGCCGACGTGGTGCGCCGCGACCTGCCGCACCTGAAGGTCAGCAGCATAGAGAACGCCAAAAACTGGGGCAGCGAGGACATCTCCGTGATGATGAACCGCGTGCAGGAGCGCGGGGGGCAGGCGACGTACATGCGTGTGATGACCCCGATGGCCAGCGCGCAGCACACGGTGCGCTTTGACCTGAATGAGCGCGTGCTGGTCACCGGCGTGCAGGTGTTCTGCGCGGCTGCGATGGATGCGCTGAGGTGAAACCATGAATACGCTGTTTGAACACGCGTGGATTTTGACGATGGACGACGCGATGACCGAGCACCGGGACGGCTGGCTGCTGGTGGAGGGCGACCGGATTGCGGCGCTGGGCAGCGGTACATATACGGGAGACGCAGCTATTGATGAGCGCATCGACTGCCGCGGCGGCATCCTGCTGCCGGGCTTTGTGAACACGCACTGCCACGCCTCGATGGTGCCCTTCCGCACGATGGGCGACGACTGCCCGGACCGCCTGCGCCGCTTCCTGTTCCCGCTGGAAAACGAGGCAATGACCCCGGAGCTGGTGTACCTGGGCGCGAGGTACGGCGTCGCGGAGATGCTGCTCGCCGGCATCACGACATTTGTGGACATGTACTACTTTGAGGACGAGGTGGCGCGCGTGTGCCTGGAGACGGGCATACGCGGGTATCTGGGCGAGACGATCATCGGGCAGACGACCTGTGACAGCCCGAAGGCGCCCTACGGCGGCTTTGCCCTCGCGGAGGAGATGCTTGCGCGCTATAGGGACTGCGACCTCGTGCGCCCGATCGTTGCGCCGCACGGCACGACCACGCTGGACGCGGACGCGCTGCGCCGCTGCCACGAGATGGCGGTGCGCCATGACGCGCTGATGACGCTGCACGTGAGCGAGATGGACTATGAGATGAAGCATTTCGCCGAAATGGGCATGACGCCGATGCAGTTTCTGCACAGCATCGGCGCGGCGGACGCGCACCTGCTGGCGGCGCACTGCATCCACCTGACGCAGGAGGACATCGACCTGATGGCGGGGCAGGGCGTGCGTGTCTCGCACTGCATCGGCAGCAACACCAAGGCGGGCAAGGGCGTCGCGCCGGTGAAGCATCTGCGCGCGGCAGGCGTCCCCGTGGGTCTGGGCACGGATGGCCCGTCCTCGGGCAACACGCTGAGCATGTTCGACCAGATGCGCCTGTTCGCGAACTGCCACAAGACGGCTAACCGCGACCGCAGCCTGTTCCCGGCCCGGGAGATCGTAGCACTGGCCACACGCGGCGGCGCGCAGGCGCTGGGCGCGGGGGAAGAGTTTGGCCAGCTTCGGCCCGGCATGCGTGCGGACGTCGTGCTGGTGGAGACCCAAAGCGTCAACATGTTCCCGGTGTACAACCCGTACTCCGCGCTGGTGTACAGCGCGAACGCCTCCAACGTGGAGGCTGTGATGGCGGGCGGCGTGCTGCGGGTGAAGGACAAGCGTCTCACGCAGATCGACCTGCCCGCGCTCCGGGCGCAGCTCACGGACGCGATGCAGGCGTTCACGCAGAGCGCGGCGCAGTACGCGGACATCATCTGATGCAGGTTTCCGGTAAATGATGGGATGATGAGCGCGAAGCGGAGAAGGGGTTTGGGCGGCAGCTCCAAAGTACGGGATTGTTCGGCATTTGGTTGACGAAACGACAGGCGTGTGATAAAATGTATTGTCTAATTCCGAATGTTTGTGTATGGAAAGGAATGAACTGTCGGTGAGCCGCAAAAAGAACAACGTCTGGCTGCTTCTGATTCTGCCGGGCACGCTGTTTGTGACCCTGTTTATGCTGGTTCCGCTGTTCTCTCTCTGTCTGACCTCATTTTTCCCGGACCAGTCCTTTTCGCTTTCCTCGTATTTCAAGCTGTTCGGGGACGCATATTTCCAGCAGACGTTTATGCGGTCCATCCGCCTGAGCCTGCTGTCCACGCTTGTGTGCGCGCTGCTGGGCTATCCCACTGCGTACTATATCAGCAAGTATTCCCGCCACAAGGGCATGATGATGGCCTTTGCGGTGTTCCCGATGTTCACCAGCCCGGTCGTGCGCTCCTTCTCCTGGATGGTCATCCTGGGCAAGCGCGGCATTGTGAACAACATCCTGGTGTGGAGCGGCCTGTTTGCCAAGCCGCAGGACCTTCTGTACAATGAGTTCTCCATGACGGTGGGCTTTGTGCAGCTGTTCCTGCCGCAGATGATCCTTTCGCTCATCGGCGTGATGGACAACATTCCGGACGACCTGACGCTGGCTGCCGGCAATCTGGGCGCGACCAGGCTCGGCTCGTTCTTCCATGTCGTGTTCCCGCTGAGCATTTCCGGCCTGGTGACCGGCAGCGTGCTCGTGTTCACCGGCTGCATGACGGCGTACACCACGCCGCAGCTGCTGGGCGGCACGGATACCCGCGTGCTCTCCACGATGGTCTATCAGTACGCGATGAGCCTGAGAGACTGGACGCAGGCCTCGGTCGTGGCGGTCGTGATGATCGTGGCCACGATGGTCATCTCCAGCCTGTTCAATTCCGTCAGCCGCAAGATCAACCCGATGGCGTAAGGAGGACAAACAAGTGGCACTGCTTGAACTGAAAAACATCACCGCCGGTTACGACCAGAACATCATCCTCAAGGATTTTGACCTGAGCGTGGAAAAGGGTGAGTTTGTCTCCCTGCTGGGCTCCTCCGGCTGCGGCAAGACCACCTGCCTGCGCATGATTGCCGGCTTCTCCGATCCGATGGCCGGCCAGATCATCTTTGACGGCAAGGACTACACGAAGGTGCCGCTGCACAAGCGCAACTTCGGCTTCGTGTTCCAGAGCTACGCGCTCTTCCCGCACATGACCGTGTTTGACAACGTGGCCTTCGGCCTGAAGATGCGCAAGCTGGACAAGGAAACCATCCATCAAGAAGTCCTGCACATGCTCAAGGTCGTCGATCTGGAGGGCTTTGAAAACCGCTATCCGCGCGAGATGTCCGGCGGCCAGCGCCAGCGCGTGGCGCTTGCGCGCGCGCTGGTCATCAAGCCCGATCTGCTGATGTTCGATGAGCCGCTCTCCAACCTCGACGCGAAGCTGCGCGTCAAGATGCGCGTGGAGATCCGCCGCCTGCAGCAGGAGTTGGGCTTTACCGCCATCTACGTCACGCATGACCAGGAGGAGTGCTTTGCCATCTCCGACAAGGTCGCCATCATGAACAAGGGCGTCATCGAGCAGATGGACACCCCGAGCGAGATCTACAACCGGCCCAGAACAGAGTTCATCGCCCGCTTCGTCGGCTTTGAGAACTTTATCGAGCTGACGCGCACGGGCAGCTGCGAATTCAAGGCGGCCAATGGCGCGAGGATCGTCACGGCGGTTGATCACGCGGGCAGCTGCAAGGGCTGCATCCGCCCGGGCGACGTGAGTGTGCACCCCGCGGGCGCCGATGTGCCCAACGCCATCAGCGGCCATGTGCTGGTCTCCACGTTCCTGGGCCAGCGCAACCAGCTCAACGTGCAGACGGACGTGGGCGAGTTCGTCGTGAGCACGGATCAGAACCAGGTTTTCCCCGTGGGCGAAGCGGTCACGCTTTCGCTGGCGGCAAACAAAATCATTCTCATCGATTGATTCACCGAGGAGGAAAAGACAATGAAGAAGATCATCTCTCTGATCGTGGCGCTCGCGCTGGTGCTGAGCCTGTCCTGCGCCGTGGCCGAGGCCAAGCCCTTTGAGGGCCAGACCCTGACCATTTCCACCTTCAGCTTCAACGCGGAGCTGCTGCAGAAGAACATCTACGATCCGTTCATGGAGCTGACCGGCTGCACCATCGTGCCCGACGGCGCCAGCAACGCGCAGCGCGTCACCAAGATCGTCGAGTCCCCGGAGGACTACGACGTGGTCATCATCGGCGACATGTTCGTCAAGCAGCTGATGGCCGAGGGCGTCATCGACACCATCGACGCCAGCAAGCTGACCAACCTCGATAGCATCTACGCGTGCGGCCGCGCCCCGATGGGTGAGGAGTACGGCCCGGCTTACACCTTCAACCGCCTGGGCATCGTCTATGACAGCGCCTACTGCGACGTGGAGATCAAGTCCTTTGCCGATCTGTGGAATCCGGATCTGGAGGACAGCATCGCGATCCCGGATATGACTGCCACCACCGGCCCGCTGTTCTACTTCGCCACCGCCGAGACCTTCGGCCTCACCCCGGGCGTGGACGACGAGGCGATCTTCGCCAAGCTCGCCGAGCTCAAGCCGAACGTCGTGAACACCTACACCTCCGCCAACAACACCATCACCATGCTCAACCAGGGCGAGATCTCCGTGGCCGTGCTGCTGGACTACAGCTACACCACCGCGAAGAACGCGAACCCGGACTACGTCTGGGTCGATCCGGTTGAGGGCTCCTTCGCGGGCTACAACATGCTCAACATCATCAAGGGCACCGAGGTCAAGGATCTGGCGACGGCGTTCATCGACTACTACCTGAGCTACGATGTGCAGCTGGCTGAGGCCCTGGACGGCGTGGACAGCCCGGTCCGCACCGATATCGTGCTTGAGCCGGAGCAGGCCGCCAACTTCACCTACGGCGAGGAAATGGTGAACAGCCTCAAGCTGGTTGACTGGGACGTCATCGTCGAGAACCAGGCCAAGTGGATCGAGATGTGGAATTCCACGTTCTCCGTGAAGTGAGAGCGTGAGGAAACGTTAGGGCTGCCGTCCTGAGACCCGCCTGGGGATTTCATCCCCAGGCCCCTTCTTGCTTCGCGCTGCATCAACTGTTTTTGTATTTGGAGCGATTGTTTATGAGAAAGAAGAACGGAGCGCTGATGCTCATCACAGTTCTGGTCTATATCTTTTTGATCGGCCCGCTGCTGGTCATCGCTGCGGCTTCTTTCAGCGAGACGAAGGCGCTCAAGTTCCCGGGACAGGGCTTCACCCTGGACTGGTACAAGCAGGTGCTCACGATGAGCTCGTTCATCTCGGCGGCCAAGCTGAGCATCGTCATCGCCCTGGCGGCGACGGCGATCGCACTGCTGCTGGGCCTGCCGGCGGCGTACGCGCTCAATCGCTTCAGGTTCAGGGGCAAGGAAGCCATCAAGACGCTGTTCCTCTCCCCGGTGCTCATTCCGTGCATCGTGCTGGGCTTCATCATGCTGCGCTATATCGTCAGCCTGTATGATCTGGAGGTCGTTCCCAGCCTGCTGATCGGCCACACGCTGCTGTCGATCCCGTACGTCATGCGCGTGGTCACCTCCTCGCTGGCGAACTTTGACTTCGCTGTCGAGGAGGCGGCGTGCAGCCTGGGCGCGACGAGGGTGTACACGTTCTTCAGGATCGTGCTGCCCAACATCAAGTCCGGCATCGCGTCCGCGTGCATCATGTCCGTGATCAACTCGTTCAACAACGTGTCGCTCTCCGCGTTCCTCACGGGCCCGGGTGTGAACATGCTGCCCATTGAGATCATGAGCTATGTCGAGTATCACTTCGATCCGACAATCGCCGCGCTGGCGACGCTTCTGATGGTCACGACGCTCGGCGTGATGCTGCTGATTGAAAAGACCCTCGGCCTGCAGAGCGTTGTATGACCAAAAGCAGGAATCAGGAAACATACGTCGAATCTGTACATAAGCTAAGGCTGCCTGCGCGATCGCGCAGGCGCCTGTTTTTATATCGCAAAAAGGTTGTTGCTCCTAACAGAGAGGAAGTGTGCGTATGCTGGAGAAATGGATTGAACGCAGCGTGGGCGGCGACGTGCGCGAGGAACGCGTGCGTCTGCAGTATGGCCGGGCGGCGAGCATCGTGGGCGTGGGGGCCAACGCGCTGCTCTTTGCGCTCAAGCTGCTGGTGGGCACGGTCAGCGGCTCGGTCGCCATCACGGCGGACGCGGTGAACAACCTGTCCGACGCGTCTTCCAGCGTCGTCAGCCTGCTGGGCTTCAAGCTCGCAGACAAGCCGGCGGACGAGGATCACCCCTACGGCCACGGACGGTTTGAGTACCTTTCCGGCCTGATGGTGGCGGTGATGATCCTGGTCATCGGCGTGGAGCTGATGAAGAGCAGCATGGAGAAGATCCTGCATCCCGAGCAGGTGACGCTGAGCGCCGCGCTGGTCGTCGTGCTCGCCGGCTCGATTCTGGTGAAGATGTGGCTCGCATCGTTCAACCGGCGCATCGGCAAGAAGATCGGCTCCCAGACGCTGGCTGCGACGGCGGATGACAGCCGCAACGACGTGATTGCTACGACTGCCGTGCTGCTGTCCACCGTCATCGGCCATTTTACCGGCTGGATGCTCGACGGCTGGATGGGCGCGGCGGTGGCGGCGTTCATCCTGGTCAGCGGCTTCGGCCTGGTGAAGGAGACGCTCGACCCGATGCTGGGCACGCCGCCCTCGCGCGAGCAGGTGGAGGCGATCCGCAGAAAGCTGATGAGCTATCCCGGCGTGCTGGGCACCCACGACCTGATGGTGCACGACTACGGCCCTGGCAGACAGTACGCCAGCGTGCACCTGGAGATGGACGCGGCGCTGGATCCGCTGGTCAGCCACGACATGATCGACAGCATCGAGCGGGATTTTCTGGCGCAGGAGCAGTTGAATCTGGTCATCCACTATGACCCGGTGACGCTCGATGATCCGCGCGAAAGCGAGCTGCGCGTGCTGGCGCAGCGGGCGGCGGAGGAGATTCATCCGCGCATGTCCATCCACGATCTGCGCATTGTGCGCGGCAGCAAGCAGACCAAGGTCGTCTTTGACTGCGTGCTGCCGTACGATTTGACCATCAGCAGCCGTGAAGTCCGCATGCGGATCGAGCAGGCCATGCATGAGAAGCACCCGGAGTACGACTGCGTGATCACGCTGGAGCACGGCTTTATCCATCAGAATAAGGCGTGATACGCGGATGCACCCCGCCTTGCCTCGCGGGGCGGGTTGTGCTATAATCAACTCAAGCAATACGGGCCCAAACGGCGGGAGATGACATCACATGAAGGAGAAGCTTCACGAGCGCCTGCAGATGCGCGCGCTGACCACGGACGATACGGCGCAGTACAACGCGTTGCTTCGCTATGCCTTTCAGGTGACGGACAGCGAGCTGGCTTCGCTGGGCTGGAACCAGAAGGAAATGGAGCGCAGCAAGAAGCCGGTGCTCAAGAAGACGGAGTCCTACGGCTGGTTTGACGGGGAGAAGCTCGCCTCACAGATCAGCATCTACCCCATGCAGGTGAACATCTTCGGCCAGATGTACAAGATGGGCGGCGTGACCGGCGTGGCGACGTACCCGGAATACATGAACCTTGGCCTGATGAGCAGCCTCATCAAGACGGCGCTGAACAGCATGCGCGCCAACAAGCAGTGCGTGTCCATGCTCGTGCCGTATATGATTCCCTATTACCGCAAGAAGGGCTGGGAGATCGTCACGGACAAGATGACCTACACCATCAAGGACACGCAGCTGCCCAAGCGGCGCGAGGTGGCCGGCATGGTGGAGCGCGTGGGCATCGACAGCGAAGATCTGCGCACCGTGCACAACGCGTTCACGCGCATGCGCCACGGCGCGCTCAAGCGAAACGAGCTGGAGTGGGAGGAATACTGGCGCTGGGAGGCGGACGACGTGATCGTCGCCGTCTATTACAACGAGGCGGGCGAGCCCAAGGGCTATCTGGTCTACTACATCGCCAACGACATCTTCCGCATCAAGGAGCTGGTGTACATCAACCAGGAGGCCCGCCACGGCCTGTGGAACTATGTCTCCGCGCACTTCTCGATGATCGAGAAGGTGGTGGGCACCAACTACACCAATGAGCCGATGGCCTTCCTGCTGGAGGACAGCGAGATTCAGGAGGAGATTGAGCCGAACGTGATGGCCCGCATCGTCGATTTCGAGGCGTTCATCAGGAAGTATCCGTTTGACATCATCTCCATTCATGACGACCTGCATTTCGTCATCCGGGACCCGGTGATGGAGTGCAACTGCGGCGACTTCAGCCTGCGCTGGGATAAAGAGGGCAATACGATCATCGAGCGCGGCGGCACGCAGGGCGAGCGGGTCGAGTGCGATATCCAGACGCTGACGGCGATGTTCTACGGCTACAAGCGCCCGACCTACCTCAGACGCGTGGAGCGGCTTGACGCGAGCGACGACGCTGTGCGCATCCTCGAGGATATCATTCCCATCGAGCAGCCGTACTTCTCCGATTATTTCTAAATTCGCTTAAAACTGCCGCAAAGCCAAGAAGGGAGTCTGAGGGACAATGTCCCTCAGGCAGGGCGCGGGGCGGCTGCCCCACCTGTCTGTCAAGAGGAAAAACTACATGATCGAATCCATCGTGAATCTCCTGCGCTGCCCGCTGTGCGGCGGCGCATTTTTCAAAAAAGAGAACAGCCTGATGTGCGAAAAGCGCCACACCTACGACATCGCGCGGCAGGGCTGCGTCAACTTCGCGCCCGGGCAGAAGGAGATGTTCTACAAAAAGGAGCTTTTCGATCACCGCGCCAAGGTATTTGAGGCGGGGATCTACGCGCCGGTGGTGGAGCGGCTGACGCAGGCGATTGACCGCTTTGTGCCGGGGGAGAATCCTGTACTGCTGGATGCCGGTTGCGGCGAGGGATACTATGCCAAGGCTGTCTGTCCGGGCAGGCGCATGACGCGCATCGGGTTTGATTTGTCCAAGGACGCGGTGCGCCTGGCGGCGAAGGGACCAAAGACGGCAGCGTTTTTCACCGCAGACCTCAAGCATATCCCGATGCGGGATCGCACGGTTGACGTGCTGCTGGACGTGTTCACGCCCGCAAACTACGCTGAGTTCGGGCGCGTGCTCAAGGAGGACGGCGTGGTGATCAAGCTCGCGCCGCGCAGCGGATATCTGCAGCAGCTGCGGACGCTGGCAGGCGGGCAGCTGCGCCATGCCGCCTATGATGACAGCGACGTGGAGCGCTACGCGCACGAGAAGATGGACGTACTGCATCAGGAGGCGATCACCTACACGCTGGACGTTTCGCCGGAGACGGTGCAGCACCTGGCGCGCATGACGCCGATGCTGGCGGGCGTCGATGTGGACAGGCTCAACCTGTCCGGCGTATCGCAAATCACGATTGATGAAACCCTGTATATCGGCCGCGTGAAGGCGATGATACGGGAAAACGATGGGGAGGAACAACCATGAACAAGCTCTTTTTCAGAAACGACTACGGCGAGGGCGCGCATCCGCTGGTGATGGAAAAGCTCATGCAGACGAACATGGAGCACACCTGCGGCTATGGACTGGATGAATACAGCCTGCGCGCGGCCGATCTGATCCGCGAGAAGTGCGGCTGCAAGGACGCGGCGGTGCACATGATGATTGGCGGCACGAGCGCGAACATGATCGCCCTGAGCGCGTTCATGCGCCCGTACGAGGCGGCGATCGCAGCGCAGACCGGCCACATCAACGTTCATGAGACCGGCACGGTTGAGGGCAGCGGACACAAAGTGTGCGTCGCGGCCTCCTGCGACGGCAAGGTGCTGCCCGAGGGCGTGCAGGCGGTGGTCGATGCGCATACGGACGAGCACATGGTGCATCCGCGCGTGGTGTACATCTCCCAGCCGACGGAGATCGGCACGGTGTACAGCCTGGAGGAGCTTCACGCGCTGCGCGAGGTCTGCGACAGAAACGGCCTGCTGCTCTTTGCGGACGGCGCGCGCCTGGGCAGCGCGCTGGCATGCAGCGAGGCGACGGTCACACTCCGGGACATGGCGGCGCTGACCGATGCGTTCTACATCGGCGGCACCAAGAACGGCCTGCTGTTCGGCGAAGCGCTGGTGATCGTGAACCCGGCGCTGCAGAGGGACTTCCGCTTCATGATCAAGAACCGCGGCGGCATGATCGCCAAGGGCCGTCTGTGCGGCGTGATGTTCTTGGCTGCGCTGGAGCACGACGATTACCTTGCCTGGGCGCGGCACGCCAACGAGATGGCGGACATCATCCGCGCGGGCATGGAGCGATCCGGCGTGAAGCCGCTGATTGCCACGACGACCAACCAGATCTTCCCGATCATCACGCGCGAGCAGGAGAAGCGGTTGGCGGAGAAGGTCGAGTTTGAGCGCTGGGGCGAGGTCGATGATACGCATGTGGCGATTCGCTTTGTGACCAGCTGGGCGACGACGCGCGAGGACGCGCAGGCGCTTGCCGGCCTCATGGAGGCGCTGTAAGCATGGCGCGCGAGAAAAGATCGCACGTCAGAAAGCGGCGGCATGGATGCCTTGGAGGCTGCCTGACCAACATTCTCCTGCTTTTGGGTTTGGCTGCGCTGCTGTTTGTGGGCGCATGCGTGCTGGGCTTTGTGAAAAACGATCCGGAAACCGGCGCGCCGAGCCTGTCATTGGACGGCGTGGCGGGGCTCGAGCACATCGAGCTCCCGGAGATCAGCCTGCCCGAAAGCCTGCCGGATGTGTCGCTGCCGGGCTGGGCCTACGGCGTGAGCAAGACGGGCATGACGGTCAAGACGCTGCGCGCAGGCAGCGGCGAGGCCGTGCTGGTCTGCGCGGACGGCTACACGATGCTCCTGGGCGGCGGCAGCGGCATGGGCGCGGCGCTCACGGGCCAGCTGCTGCTGTGCGGCGTGAGCCATCTCAACGCCGTGGCGGCTATGAGCAGCCAGCAGAGCCAGATCGGTGGTCTTCCGCTGGCGATTACCCTGATGCCGCCGCAGTACCTGCTCTTCCAGGATTCGCAGACGAAGGGCGCGGCGTACAACCGCCTGATGGCGCAGGCGCAGAGAAACAGCGCCATACAGGCCATCGTGCCCAGCCAGGGGTTGTCCTTTGCCTTGGGACGCGCGCGGGTGACGTTCATCGGCCCGGCGCGCACGGCGCACACCGACGAGCGCGACGACGGGCTGTCCGTGCGCATCGACTACGGAAACACGTCTGTGTTGGTGATGGGCTCCATCACTGCAGGCGGTGAGCGGGAGCTGATCTCCTCGCGCGTGAACCTCGATGCCGACGCGCTGATCTGCGCGCTGGGCGGCAACGAGGAGGCGACGTGCGCGGAGCTGGTCAGCGCTGTGTCGCCGGGCATCGCGCTGCTGACCGGCAAGGACCCGGCCAACACTGTCAAGGTGAGGCTGACCCGTGCGGGCGCGCAGGTGTATACGGCCAAGGAGCACGGCGTGATGACGCTGGTGTCCGACGGAGAGAAGATACAAATTGAGCCTTAAGCCTTCCTTCGGGAGGGCTTTTCCCGTATAGCTGCATATTTCCACATTCTTCCGCGCACCCTGTGGAAAAGAGAGGAGATGCATCACGTGAAGAGGGCTTTTCTGCGGATGAAGGCATGGATGATGGATTATGCGTATCTGGTGACGCTGGGCGCTGTGGTCGCTGTGATCGCGGGCAGCGCGCTCTATACGCAGCAGGTGAAGCGGCAAAACGATGCAGGCGTGCAGGCTGCCGCCCATGCGCCGGAGATTGAGCTGAGCGCATCGCCTTTGCCAATGGCCACGGTCACGCCGCTGCCGACGATTGTGCCGCTCAGCGTGCGCCCGGTGTTGATGACGGCGGCGAGCAGCGTATGGCCGGTCGAGGGAGAGATTCTTCGCAGGTTTGACGCACAGGCGGTCGTCTGGTGGGAAAGCCTTGGCTGCTGGCGTGTGCATTTGGGGCTGGACATCGCGGGCGATGCGGGGCAGGCCGTAACCTGCTGCGCGGACGGCAAGGTCAAGAGCAGCACATGGGACGAGCTGTGGGGCTGGCGCGTGATGATCGAGCAGACGGACGGGCGGCAGGTGACGTACTGCGGGCTGGAGAGCAGCGTGGTGAGCATCGGCGAGAGCGTGACGCGCGGTCAGACGATCGGCACGCTGCTGGCGCACATCCCCTGCGAGTCGGAGCTGCCGGCGCATCTGCACCTGCAGGTCATCAATCAAGGTGCAATGCAGGATCCGGAGGCTATGCTGCCGGAACGGTGATGAACAATAGGGAACTAAAGCTCATTAACAAGATACTTGAATTGAATTGCTGCTGAGGGGAACGCGCTCCGCTGGGGCCA
>CAMFCQ010000039.1 GCA_945948915.1 uncultured Clostridia bacterium
ACGAGCCGACCAGTGCGCTCACCCCGCAGGAGACGGACGAGCTGATCGCGCTGCTCAAACGCATGTCCTCCGAGCTGTCCATCATCTTCATCAGCCACAAGCTGGCCGAGGTCAAGGCGCTTTCCAATAAGGTCGCAATCCTTCGCGGCGGCAGGCTCGTCTTCCGCGGCAACACAGCGGATCATTCCTCCGCCGACATCGCCGCGCTGATGACCGGCCACGAGGTCTACCTCCCGGTCAACCAGAGCAAGCGCGAGCCGGGCAAGCCGATGCTCGAGGTGCGCGACCTGTTCGTGCGCAGCGACCGCGGCAACATGGCGCTCAACAAGCTGAACCTGACCGTCCGCGCGGGCGAGATCGTCGGTCTGGCCGGCGTCTCCGGCAACGGACAGCGCGAGCTCGCCGAGGCGCTCACCGGCCTGCGCCTGATTGAGAGCGGCGAGGTGCTGCTGGACGGCGTGAACATCGCGGGCAAGACGCCCAGGCAGATCATCGCGCAGGGCATGGGTTATGTGCCCGAGGAGCGCAATATCGAGGGCATTGTGCCCAGCATGAGCATCCGTGAAAACCTGGTGCTCAAGGACATCGGCAAGGCGCCCTTCTCCCGTGCCGGCCTGATCAGCAACAGGCAGATCGACCAGAACGCCGACGCGCTGCGCGAGAAGTTTGACATCCGCTGCTCCGGCGTGAACGTCGCCGCGGGCTCCCTGTCCGGCGGCAACATCCAGAAGGTCATCCTCGCCCGCGAGATCTCCCGCAATCCGAAGTTCCTCATCGCGGTCTATCCCATCCGCGGCCTGGACATGGGCGCGGCGGAGTTCATCCACAAGCAGCTGCTGGCCCTGCGCGATCAGGGCGTGGGCATCCTGCTCATCTCCGAGGAGCTGGAGGAGATCATCAACCTCTCCGACCGCATCGCGGTCATCTTCAAGGGACAGATTCAGCGCACGCTGGGCCGCGGCGAGGCGACGCAGCGCAAGCTGGGCATGATGATGGCAGGAGTGAAAGAAGCATGAAGCATTTTAAACTGATCTACACCGCAGGCGTCATCCTGCTCTCCGTGCTGCTGACGCTCGGTATCGCCGCCCTCATTCTGGCCGTGCTGGGCGCGGACGTGCTCAAGACCTTCTGGGTCATCTTCTGCTATCCCTTCACCACGCTCAAGAACCTCTCCGGCGTCATCAACATCATGACGCCGCTTACCATCGTCGGCGTGGGCAGCTGCGTCCCCTACCGCAGCGGCATTGTGAACATCGGCGGCGAGGGCCAGATGGTGATGGGCCTGCTGCTGGCGATCGTCTTCGCGCTGAACACCGAGCTGCCGCGCACGCTGGCGCTGCCGTGCATCCTGCTGTGCGGCGTGCTGGGCGGCGCATGCTGGGGTGCGCTGCCGGGCCTGCTCAAGGCCAGATTCGGCGTGAGCGAGCTGTTGTCCACCGTCATGTTCAACTACATCGCGGCGCAGTTCTACTCCTACTGCCTGCGCGTGCCGCTGCTTGACCCCGCCGTGGCGGGCGGCTCCGGCGATCCGCAGACCGTGAAGCTGGAGACGAGCGAGTGGCTCTCGCGCATCAATGAGGTCTTCCCCTCCCTTGACAAGGGCTTGCGCTTCCACACCGGCATCTTCATCGCGCTGCTGATTGCGCTGATCGTCTACCTGTTCATGTGGAAAACGCCGGTCGGCTTCAAGATGCGCGCCGCCGGATCGTCCGAGCGCGCCGCCCGCTATGGCGGCATCAGCGTCAGCCGCTATATGGTGCTGGCCATGATGATCTCCGGCGCGTGCTGCGGCCTGGCCGGCACGGTCGAGATTCTGGGCGTGCACCATCGCGGCCTGGGCAACTGCACGGGCGGCTACGGCTTCTCCGGCATCGTCGTGGCGCTGTTCGGCGGATTGCATCCGCTGGGCGTGATTCCCGCCGCGTTCTTCTTCGCGCTGATTTCCTACGGTTGCTCCGCGCTGCAGATCAACAAGATCCCCGTGCCCAGCAACATGATCGACGTGCTGCAGGGTCTGGTGATCCTGGTCATCGTCGCGGCGAAGCTGATTCTCGCCAACCCGTACCTGATGGACCGCGCGCAGCGCAGGCTGACCGCGCTGCTGGGCAGAAAGGAGGCCGCCTGACATGCTTGACTTTATCGTGCTGTTTCTGACGGTCGGCATTCCGCTTTCCAGCGCGCTGCTGCTGGCCTCCCTGGGCGAGACGGTGAACCAGCGCAGCGGCGTGTTCAACCTGGGCTGTGAGGGCGTGATGAGCATGGGCGCGTTTGTCGGCATGCTGATTCCGTTCATGGTCGGCGGCGCCGGCAAGGTCGCCTGGTATGTGAACCTCGCCGGTCTGATCGCCTCCGCGCTGGTCGGCGCGCTGCTGGGCCTTCTCTTTGGCGTGGTCGTCATCAAGTTCGGCGCGCCGCAGGGCATCGCCGGCATCGGCCTGCAGCTCTTCGGCACCGGCCTGGCCGGCTCGCTCTACCGCCATTTCATCGGCGGCGCGCAGGGTGTGGCGGGCATCGACGCCATCCGCATCCCGTTCCTGTGCGATCTGCCCATCGTGGGCAAGATGCTCTTCTCCTGCAATCCGATGGTGTACTTCGCATTCCTGATGGTGCCTGCGGTGCACTACCTGCTGTTTAAGACCTCTTGGGGCCTGCGCGTGCGCGCCTGCGGCACCATGCCCCGCGCGGCAGACTCGATGGGCATCGACGTCAGCCGCACGCGCTATCAGGCGCTGGCGTTCGGCAGCGCGATGGCCGGTCTGGCCGGCGCATACCTGTCCGTCTGCTACGCGAAGATCTTCACCGACACGCTGATCGGCGGACGCGGCTTCATCGCCGTGGCGCTGGTGTACTTCGGCCGCTGGTCGCCGCTGGGCGTCATGGGCGGCGCGCTGCTGTTCTCCCTGGCGCAGGCGCTGCAGCTGGCCGTTCAGGCCTACGGCTTCACCACCTTCCCCTACGAGTTCCTGGTCATGCTGCCATATGTGCTGGTCATCGTGGTGCTGATCTTCGTGGGCAAGAGCAAGCACGTCGGCCCGGCCATGCTGGGCAAGCCGTTCAACCGCGAAATGCGGACCTGATCCTCCGCAGAAATCGATCAGACGAGCAAAGCTCCCCGCCGCAGAGCAGGGAGCTTTTTTGTACGCGCGAAGCGAAGAAGGGGTCTGGGGACAATATCCCCAGGCGGGTCTTAGGGCGGCAGCCCTAACCATTCAATATGTAGTTGCAGAGCAGGACGCGCAGCATCCTACGATTGAGACGGGTTTGATCTGCCAAGCATGAATTCAAAGACTAAATGCACTTCTTTAAGTACACCATATCGCGCAGCAGCACGCCATCCTCAACGATGGGATGATCGTAATTGTCGGCAAAGAAATTCCTGACGACATGCGAGCGGACAAAGCCACACTTCTCATAAAACGGCACGGTGAGCGGGCTGTCGCCCGTGCCGACGAGCAGCGTATGATACCTTCCGGCATAATACCGCTCAACAAAATCGATCATCGCCCGGCCATAGCCGCGCTTCTGCGCATCCGGGCTGACGGCAAGGTTTTTGATCTCCAGCGTTCCCCCGCCCTCGTCCGTGACGACGATGACGGCAAGCGTCTTCTCCCCGTCCTTCATCGCGAACATCTCACCGCGCGCAAGATACCGGTCGATCATGCTTTCCTGCTCGTCTGCCAGAAGAAGCAGCGCGAGGTCATCCTTCTTCCGCGTCCTGATGGGTATGATCTCCATACGTTTTACCAATCCTACTACAACATGTTGCATTTGAACTGAATGACCATCAATTCCCATTCAGACCGAATTCCTGACTCAACAGCTTCTTTTTATAGCGGTTCTCAATATGAACGACACCCTCTGGTTTGATATTCTTGGGAAGAATTTGCAGAATTGAAAACTGAAAGTGTTTATAGCGCTCAGGATCTTCAGCCAATAGAGCTTTCATCAGCGCATTGTCTCCGTGCTTTGTTTTGACATAATATGCCCAGCGCCCCCACAAGCCCTCTCTTTCATTGTATGCCGAACCAACATATTGTTTCCCAGACTTTTTATCGACAATAAGATATACGGCATACACAGCGGACAACGCATCATACCATTCTCTGTGCAGCTTCGGATCGCTGACATAATCCTCAAGATCACAAAAGTCCAGAATTACATCATCGTAATTGATAAAAACCTTGCTGCTTTGAATCCCAATGATTTCCTTCTCATTCGTTCCTTTCTGATTAAATGGTCTTGCATTCTTTCCCCAATCAACTATCAATCGGTTTTCATACAGTGCAAACCGTTTATCACGTTCGAGCATATAATAAGCGCGCTTTCCTTTAAATGAGTCCGAATCTTCGGGATACTGCGCAGGTTTGAGGTTCGGAGTATCCGGCACCCATTCACCCACATGATACAAGCCATAGAATTTGCACGTTGTTCCCTTATCACTGATGAAGACCGCCCAATAGTCCACACCGTCGCTGAAGCCAACATCCTGATTGCAGGTATATGCAAAAACAAGATTCTTATTCCCGTTGTCCTGATCCTGATTGTAGCATTGTCTAAACTCCGCACTCGACAATGCATGTCGAATCAGCATGGTTTTTTCTGGCTCAATTCCTGCCCGTATCAATACATCGCTAAAGCACAAAAGCGGCATACCGCATCTCCTTTCGATCAGTTGCCTTCGCCGTAGCACTCGATATCCACACCGGCCTCCTCAAAGATCCGCAGGGAGAATTCGTCCGGATATCCCTCGCCGTAGACCACGCGCGTGATGCCGGAATTGACGATCATCTTCGCGCAGAGGATGCACGGCTGATGCGTGCAGTAAAGCGTCGCACCGGTGAGCGAGATGCCCAGCTTGGCTGCCTGGATGATGGCGTTCTGCTCCGCGTGCACCGCATAGCACAGCTCATGGCGCTGGCCGGAGGGAATGCCCATCTTCTCGCGCAGGCACTCGCCGCGCTCTACGCAGGTCTGAATCCCCGCGGGCGCGCCGTTGTAGCCGGTGGTCATCACGCGCTTGTCCTTGACGATGACCGCGCCGACCTTTCTGCGCCTGCAGCTGGCCCAGCCGGACACCAGCTGCGCCATTTCCATAAAGCGATGATCCCATTTGTCAAACATCGGAGTCCTCCGTTCTGCATACCCTTGCCGGGGTGGTTGTATGAACATTCGCACGCTCGTCAGGCAGACCGCGTTTCTGAGCGCTTCGCACTTTGTCGTGCGGGTAATCGGCTTTGTCCTGCGCATCTGGCTCTCCCGGGCGCTCGGCGCGCAGGCCATCGGCCTGGTGGAGCTGGCGCAGAGCGCACAGATGCTGCTCATCACGCCGGTGGTCTCCGGCCTGCCCGCCGCCGTGTCGCGCATGTGCGCCAAATCGCAGCCCGCCAGGCAGGTGCGCGCGCTGCGCTGCGGCATGGGGCTTGCGGCGATGACCGGCGTGCCGGTCGCCATGCTGGCCTTCTTCTTCAGGACGCAGCTGGCCCTGTGGTTGGGCGATATCCGCACGCTGCCCGCGCTGCTGGTCTACCTGCCCTGCATTCCCATTCTGGGCGTTTCCTGTGCGCTCAACGGGTATTACTACGGCACGGGCAAGCCCGTGCCGCCCGCGCTGTCCGAGCTGCTCGAGCAGATCGTTCGCCTTCTGCTCACCCTCCGCCTGGTTTCCGCGCTGCGCAGCTGGCCGACCATGCTGCGCGCGGCGATTCCCGCGGCGGCCTCGCTGGCCGGCGAAACCGTATCGCTTATGCTGATGCTGCTCATCGCCGCGCGCGCGATCCTCTGCGAAAAAGGCGAAGGCAGCCGCCGCGTGCTCTATCGCGAGATGCTCGCGCTCGCGCTGCCCTTGACCGGGATGAAGCTGGTCTCCTCGCTGATGCGCACGGTGCAGTCCGCGCTGGTTCCCGCGCGTCTGCAGGTATCCGGCCTGCCCGCTGCCGAGGCGCTTGGACAGTTCGGCATGCTCAGCGGCATGCTGATGCCGGTGCTGATGCTCCCGTCGTTCATCACCTGCAGCCTGTGCATGGTCGCCGCGCCGGAGCTGACGCGCCGCCAGACCGATGGCAAGCCGCAGAAGAACCTCGTGCGGCACGTTCTCCTCGGCACAATGGCCGTGGGCCTGTGCGCCATGGCGGCGGTCTGGCTGTTCGCGCCGATGATCGCCGGCACGCTGTACCGGCAGGCAGAGCTTCTGCCGCTGCTTCGCCGCTGCTGCGCGCTGGTGCCGGTGATGGCGCTGACGCAGGTGGTCAGCGGACTGATGAACGGCCTGGGCCTGCAGGGCACGTCGCTGCGCATCGCCCTGGGCGCGAACCTGCTCTCCGTGCTGCTGATGTATGCGCTGGCTGCGCAGCCCGCGCTTCAGCTCTACGGCGTCCTGCTCGCGATGGCAGCGGCGCAGGCCGTCACGCTCGTGCTCAGCCTGCGCGCGCTGTACGCCGCTGTACAGTGAATCAGATTTCGTACCACCTGATCTCGTTGGCCTCAAGTGCCAGCTCAAAGCTGCTGCCGTCGCCGCGGTAAACCGTGGTGGTCTGCGGCTCGTAGGTGTTGTTGACCACGCAGTACTTGCCGTTCTTCACATAGGCATGCACTTCGACATTGAAGTTGCTGGAGAACCACTGATGCAGGCTCTCCTCCGCGTGCGCGCTCCACAGGATGCTGCGGTACAGCAGGCGGCTGTTCTCAAAGGAGTACGGCAGGCCGGAGATGTACACCGCGCGGCCCTTGCCGCAGGTGTTGACGGCCATCTGCACTTCCTTCCCGCGCTGGCAGAGGATCGTGGTGCCCGCGAGCGCGTACATGCCCTTCTGCCCCTCGCCGAAGTCGATGTCCTTCGTGCAGTCCGCCGTGATGAAGTGCTCGGGCTTCTCCTCCCAGTTGTACTTGTCGTAGCCCAGGGTGAAGCCGGTCTCCTTCTCCACGCCCAGCTGGCCCGCCAGCTGCAGGTAGTGGCCCTGATGCTGATGGCCGGAGGGCTGGCCCACGCCGATGAATCCGCCGCCGCGTACGATGAAGCCGCGGATAGCGGAGACGATCGCCGGATTCTCCCAGTACGCGCCGCCGGTGTGCGCCGTGTCGCCGTCGCCGATGTTGAGGATGACGTCGATGCCGTCCAGCACATGGCTGTCCTTCAGAATGTCCTCAAAGGAGATGAACTTCACGTCAAACGGCGCGCCGGAGAGCGCCTCAATGACGCCGGCATAGGAGTAGTTCTGCTTCTGATAGAGCGCATGGTGCACCATGTGGCAGCCCCAGGCGCGCATTTTGCCCCAGCAGTTGAGCACGGCCACGGTCTTCACGCAGTAGGGCGTTGTGCCCTTGATGTTCTCGTACAGCTCGCGGAACTCGTTGCACACGCTCTCCACATAATCAAGGAACTCCGGGAAATCGCACGCGAGCTTGAGATAGCCGCCGTAGCCGATGCGGTCGATCGGGCTGCGCAGGATCGCGCGGCGGGCGGTCACCCAGTTGACCTTCGCTTCCCGGACCGGATCGCCGTGCTCGTTGAACGTATCCGGGAAGAAATACGGCAGCAGGCGGCCCTCGGTGTACCTGACGCCCTTGATGTCGGAGATCAGGCGGAGCGTGGAGCCGTTGCCCACGCTGCCCACGACCGCATCCAGACCGATGGTCCTGAACTCATCCATGAATGGCTCGGTGCCGATCCAATGATCGCCGAGGAACATCATCGCTTCCTTGCCCATCTCATGGGTGATGTCCACCATCTCCTTGGCGAGCGCGGCAACCTCACGGCGCTGGAACGCCTGGAAATCGCTGAACTCCTTGCTGGGCACGCGGTACTGGTTGTTGAAGTAACCCTGATCGATGATGTACTCCGGGCGGAACCTGTAGCCCACCTCGCGCTCAAACTGCTCCAGAATATATGGAGAGACGGAGGCGGAATAGCCGTACCAGTCCACATATTTCTCGCGCTTGAGCGCGTCAAAAACCAGCGTAAACTGGTGGAAGAACGTGGTATAGCGGATCACGTCCACGTACGGATGCTCCGCGATGAATTTGCGCAGGCGCTCCATCGTGTACTTGCGGGTCTTGGGCTGTCGCACGTCGAACGTGATCTGATGCTCGACGTTCTTCCAGTCGTTGACCACAGCGTTGTACATGTGCACCGGGTCCCAGATCAGATAGCACAGGAAGGACACGGTATACTCGTGATATGCGGCAGGCGCGTCGATGATGACGCGGCCGTCCTCATAGCGCCATGCTTCCGGGGAGACGACCTCGCCCGTCGTGCGGTCGATGACCTCCCACCAGCGCTTGATATCGTCGCGGGTATTGGGCATGAGCAGCTCCGTGGAAAGGTTGTCCATCAGCTCAATGGCAAGCGGGCCCTCTTCGGCCATGCAGAAGCCGGTCATAATGTAGCACTGCTGCACCTCGTCGGGATTCGCCTTGGCCCAGGCGTTGTCCTTGCGGGTGGTGTAGTAGGTCGAATAGACCTTCGCGTCCACGGCCTTGAGTTCGGCCGGGAAGTCCGTGCCGTCGCAGTCGCGAATGGCGTCCGCGCCCCAGCGCGCGAACAGTTCAAGCGTCTGCGGAACGACGTCAACGTCGGTCGGGATCGTCACGCGTCCGCGCAGTTTCGTTTCGTTGCTCATAGCTGCATCCTCCAGCGCATTTTGAAATGTGTTGAGACAGTCAAATTATACCATGACGCTCAGTCCGTTTCAATCATCGCATGGAGGTCAGCGCAAAAAAGGTTGCGCGCTGACGGAATCTCTGCTATAATGAAGCGATTTTTATAGAAGCATCAGGAGGAATCCCGTTATGGATAGCATCACCCGCATCGCCAGCTTCTCCATCAATCACGACAAGCTGCTGCCCGGCCTGTATGTCAGCCGCGTGGACGGCGATATCACCACTTACGACATGCGCTGCCGCCGCCCGAACACGGGCGACCTGCTCGACAATTCCACCCTGCACTCCCTGGAGCACATGTTCGCCACCTACATCCGCAACGGCAAGCTGCGCGACCAGATCGTGTACTTCGGCCCGATGGGCTGCCAGACCGGCTTCTACCTGCTGGTGCGCAACGCAGACAACGACACCGTGCTCTCCGAGGTCAAGAAGACCTGCGAGCGCATCCTCGCGCACGAGGGCCCGGTGTTCGGCGCGGCGCGCATCGAGTGCGGCAATTACAGAAACCTGAGCCTCGAGGCCGCCAAGACCGAGGCTGCCCGTTATCTCGCCGAGCTGAACAGCCGCGAGCAGACCTTTATCTACGAGGAGTAAACAGACAGTATGATTGGCATTATCGCAGCGATGGACGTAGAGATGAATTCCCTGCGTTCCTACATGGAAAACACCGAAACCGAGGTCATCAGCGGCATCCGCTTTGTGCGCGGCTCGCTGGAAGGCAAGGACGTCGTCACCGCCGTGTGCGGCATCGGCAAAGTCTTTGCCGCCCTGTGCGCGCAGACGATGATCCTTCACTATCAGCCCCAGTGCATCATCAATACCGGCGTCGCCGGCACGCTGACCGACGCGCTGACCATCGGCTCCATCGCCGTGTCCTCCGCCGTCGTGCAGCACGACATGGACACCTCTGCCCTCGGCGACCCGGTCGGCCTGATCTCCGGCATCAACAAGGTTGAGCTCCCGGCGGATCGCCTGCTCTCCGGCCAGCTCTCCGCCTGCGCGAAGGTGATGGGCGTGAAAACCGCGACCGGCGTGATCGCCTCCGGCGACCAGTTTGTCGCCAGCCAGGAGCGCAAGGCGTTCATCGTCGAGCATTTCAAGGCGATTGCCTGCGAGATGGAGGGCGCTGCCATCGGTCAGGTTTGTCATGTGAACAAGGTGCCCTTCTGCGTGCTTCGCGCGATTTCCGACAGCGCGGACGGCTCATCGCACATGGATTATCCGACGTTCGTGAAGATGGCTGCCGAGCAGTCGGTTAACCTCCTGCGCCGCTTCATGCGGTGCTGATTTCCCCATTCAAGACGAATCCCCGGCAGAACGCTCTGCCGGGGATTTTGCATCTCTTTTGCTTAGCGATGTCACCGGCATCATGCCGGTTATGGATGGATCATGCGCACACCGCGGCCCGCGACGTAATCCAGATCCAGATAGTACTCCAGTCCGCCGAACTGCCCAGTCTCCAGATAGTACGCTGCGCCCGGGATCTCCCACAGCGACTGAACGGCCCGATATCCCCCCTGGCCGTCCTCGATGTACAGCTGCGCGTTTTCGATGCGCTCAAACGTGGCCGACGGCGCAGAATCCACGATGTGCACCTTCGTCCCGTCCTCACTCAGGCCCGCGGCCAGCGCGATGTGGCCGCTGACGATGGCGAAGCTGAACACCGCGCCCTCGCTGAAACCCTGCACGATCCGGCTGGCATCGGAAATCTTGTCCTTCTCCGTCCTGAAGCCGAAATCCCGGCCCGCCGCCGCGAGCAGATTGCCGGTCACCGTGCCGCTCTCGGCCAGGTACATGGGGTATGTCCTGGCCAGCACATCCGGCGCGGTCTTCTCCGAACCCTTGCCCAACCGCTGCAGCGCGTGAGACAATGTAAAGATCGCGCAGCCGGACTGATCCAAATTGCTGCGGCTGTACTTCTTGTCCAGCCACCAGCCGTCCTTCTGGCTGTATACCTCGGGCGCTGCCGCGCCTGCCGCGTTTTCCTCCACGGTAAAGCGCACCTCATGCCCGATTGCCGCGCCGTCCGCCCGGCGGACGACCAGCTCCATCTGGTACACGCCGCTTGAGCGCGGGCGATAGCTGAACGCCGTTCCACTTGATACCGTCTTGCTGTCCATGACCGTCCTGCCGTTCCGAAGCACCCGTACTGAGCAATCGGCGTTCTCCTCGCAGCGTACCACGGCGTCCAGCTTCCCGCCGAGCTGCAGCGTTTCCGCGCTCAGCGTAAGCTGAGCCAGCACCGGCTCGCCCTGTGCCCTTCCCGGCGTTTCCCGCCACTTGGAAATATCGCTCATGCTGACGTAGCCCTGCACCGTCTCGCCCGCATTGTCCCGGCACTCGACCTTCACCCACTGCTCCCCGATGTTAAGGATCGTCATCGCCTGCGCCGCGTTCACAGCCGTCAGGCTCTGCGAGAGCGCGCTCTCTTCCTTTCGCACATACAGATAATCGCCGTCCGGATACACCGTTTTGCCGATCATCTGGGAATCAAGCATCAGATACTGGGTCTGCACATAGCCCGTCTTGCCGCCGTAGACGATGCTGCTCCATTGCAGCGTCGCCTCCTGCACCTCGACGCGCGCGTCGTTGGGCACCTGCGTGACGACCACGGATTTTGCATCGGCTTTTTTGCGCACGTTCAACGCGCCGCTCTGCGTATTGATGCGGGCAAAGCCGCCCGTCTGAATGACCAGAACCTCGGTCTCCTCAGTCTCAGCGCCTTCGGGCGGTTCATCGCTCAGGAAGCCGGATTTCACATAGCCCTTTTTTCCCTTGTACTCAATCCTGCTCCATTCCCCTTTGACCTCCAGCACCTCGACCTGGCTGCCGTTGGGGATCCTGATTACAACCGTGGATTTTGAATTGGCCTTGCTTCTGACGTTCAGAGAACCCTTTTCTGTTTCCACCCACGCCGGCTCGGCAAAGGCGGCGCATGCGCAGGCACACAGCAGCAGGCATACGCTGACAATCCAATATCCCGTCTTCTTCATCCACATGTCTCCTTTTGCTTGATACAATCATTTTCCATTATACATCATCTTTGAGCATTTGGCGAATGAATTGTTCAATGTTTTGCAATAATCGGTATTTCTCTCGACTTTTTTGCTGCAATCTGCTATAATAATCGAACTGCAAATTCTCATATAATGTGAATGGAAAGGACCATATCCACATGAAAGCTACGAAAGCCCGTGAGATGTCGACGCCGGAGCGCTATCTGCTTTTGACCGTTGGCATCCTGATCACCAGCGTCGGTGTCTATTTCTTCAAGTTCCCCAACAACTTCTCCACCGGCGGCGTCAGCGGTTTATCGCTGATTCTGGGCCGCCTGATTCCCTCCGAAGTGCTCACCCCGAGCGTGCTGATGCTCATCATCAACATGCTCCTGCTCGTCGCCGGCTTCCTCTTTATCGGCAGGGATTTTGCCTTCAGCACGGTCTACTGCTCCATGCTGCTCTCCCTGCTGATGACATTCTTCGAGCGCATCTGTCCGCTTGCCCAGCCGATGACCTCCCAACCCTTCCTTGAGCTGTGTTTCGCGGTGCTGCTGCCGGCGTTCGGCTCTGCGATCCTGTTCAATCTGGGCGCGTCCAGCGGCGGCACGGACATCGTCGCCATGATTCTGCGCAAGTACACCCGCATGAACATCGGCCTCGCGCTGATGTTCGCAGACTCTCTCATTACCGTCGCCGCGCTGTTTTTCTTTGGCATCGAGAGCGGCCTGTATTCCATCCTGGGTCTTTTGATGAAGTCCGTCCTGGTCGACTATGTCAGCGACAGCTTCCGCACAAAGAAGTGCTTCCAGATCATCACCGCCGAGCCCAAACCCATCGTCGATTTCATCGTGAAGACGCTGCGCCGCGGCGCAACACTGGAGGATGTGCACGGCGCGTATACCAACGGTTCCAAGACGATGATCATCACCGTGCTCAACCGCTCCCAGGCCATGGCGCTGCGCAGGCATGTGCACATCGTCGATCCGCACGCGTTTATGATCATCACTGCCTCCACCGAGATTGTCGGCAAGGGATTCCTTCAGGATTGAGCAGCAGCCCTTCCGGCGTCAAAACACAGATTATAATAAAGAAGCGATCAGCATGGACCGCTTCTTCTTTTTGGCTGTATGGGTTTATTTGGCAAAGCCCACGATGCCGAACGAGCCGGGGCCGCTGTGCGCAGCGATGACGCAGCCGGTCTGCACCCAGGAAACCTGCGCAAAGCCCTTATCCGCCGCAATGCGCTCCGCGTCGCGCTTGATCTGCTCGTCAAGGCCCGCGCCGTAGATCAGATACAGCGGCTTGGCAGGATCGAGATCCGCCGTGTAATCGTCCATGAGCTTTAAGACCACCTTGGCCATGTTGCCGCGGTACTTCCTGGTGGACATCAGCTTGCCGTTCAGGATTTCGATCAGCGGATGCAGGCTCAGGAGCTTCGCGCCCAGGTACGCCGCATTGCTCACGCGGCCGCCGGCGCGCAGATAGTCCAGATCGCCCGGAAAAAAGCCCATGCGCACCGTTTCAGCGATCTCCTTCGCCTTTTCGGCGGCCTGCTGAACCGTCGTGTCGGGATTGTCCCTGATGTACTGGGCTACAGCGATGATGACCGCACTCTGCGCGGCGGAGACGTGCTTGGTATCCACAATCGTGATGTTCTCGCGCTCCTGGCTGGCGATCACCGCGTTCTGCATGGAGCAGGTCGTCACCGCGGAATACGCCAGGTGCAGAATCGGCTGGCCGGGATGCTCCGTCTGCAGGCGCTCAAAGACCGTCTCAAAGTCGTGCGGGGTGCAGGCGCTGGTGTGCGGCAGCTCGCGCGTCTTCGCGTAATGGGCAAACATCTCGGTCGTCGGGAAGGAGCCGTCATCGCGCGTTTCTCCGCCGAAGGAAACATGCATCGGCACAATGGTCACGCCATATTTTTTAGCGATTTCGGGCGTCATATCGGAGCCGGACTCAGCGGTCAGAAGGATCGGTTTCATACGGAACACACCTTTTCTATTCATTCGTAATGATCAGTTTAACCTGAGCTCGTTGCCGAATTGCTGGAGAAATGTTGCAGAATTGTAAATACGGCAAATAACTGAGGTTTTCTCCCTGTATCGCGCGTTTATTCAGCGATTCTCTTCAGGCGCACAATGAACTCCGCCCCCTCGCCCGGAGCGCTGCGCACGGCGATGCTGCCGCCGGAAATATCCAGCACGCGCTTGACCAGCGCCAGTCCCAGACCGTTTCCCTCCCGGGAATGAGACGAGTCCCCCTGATAGAATTTGTCGAAGATGTGCTTGACCGTCTCCTCGCTCATGCCGCAGCCGGTATCCGACACGGTGACGAGCACATCGCCGCCCTCCTTCTCCTGCCGCAGCACGATGCGCCCGCCGGGCTCGGTGAACTTGATGGCGTTGGCGATCAGGTTGTTAAAGACGATTTCCAGCATACTCTCGTCCGCCAGGATCATCACGCGCTCCTCAAGCTGCGCGTCAAAGTCAATGCACTTTTTCTCCCACTGCGCCTCATGGGCCAGCGCGCAGTCGCAGAGCTGGCGCGTGAGATCATACGGCGCGGCATTGGGCACAATCTCCTGGTTCTCCAGCTTGTTGAGTTTGAGGATGTTGGAGATGAGCACGCTCAGATTTTCGCTTGCCGAGGCAATCGTCGCCGCGTATTCGCGCCGTTCCTCCTCGCTCAGATTGTCGCGCTGAAGGGCGCTCGCGTAGCCGCGGATGACGGCCAGCGGCGTCTTGATCTCGTGAGACACGTTGGCGATGAAGTCATCCTTCATGGTCTCGATGCTGGAGAGCTCCTGCACCATGCGGTTGAAGTCCTCAAACATGAGGTCCATGTAGTCAAACTTGCTTCTCTTGTGCACCGGCTTGACCGACACGGTGAAGTCGCCCTGGGCCACGGCGCGCATGGCGCGGCTGAGGCGGCGCATCGGCTTGTCATATTTGGCGCAGCTGACCTGATGGATGATGATCGCCGCGACGACCGCCATGGCGACCCAGTAGGTGCCCACGCCCATGCTGGCCAGAACGCTGAAGACCTCCATCTTCAGAAAGATCTCCACGATGAACACGTTCGCCGCGCTGAGCAGGCCGAGTACCAGCAGAATGAGCAGAAACATCCGCCAGGAAAACGGCCTGCGGCGGATGCGGGGATCCTCCTCAAAGAGCGGGTGAGACGCGCCGGGCTTGAATTGCAGCTCCGGCAGCTGAAGCTGCAGATTGCGCAGGCCCTTGATTCTCATACGGCAGGCACCGCCTTATACCCCAGACCGTGCACGGTCACGATTTTGAAATCCTCGCTGACAGAGAATTTCTCCCGGATGCGGGTGATGTATACGTCCACGGCGCGCAGGCTGGCGCTGGTCTCCCCGCTCCAGAACTCATCCATCAGCTGCGCGCGGGAGAATGTGCGCCGCGGATAGGACAGCAGCTTGTAGATGATGTTGAATTCGCGCACCGTCAGGCCGATCTCCTGATCGCCCACATATGCGCTCATTTCCTCCGCGTCCAGCACCGTCGAGCCGATCACCAGCCGCTTTTCCGCCTCGATGCGTGCGCGCCGCAGCAGCGCCTCCACGCGCAGCAGCAGCTCGTCCACATCGATCGGCTTGACCATGTAATCGTCAATGCCCGCGCGGAAGCCGCGCTGCTTGGAGGCCATATCGTCGCGCGCGGTCATCAGCAGAATCGGGATTTTTTTGTCCACGCTGCGCACCCGGCTGACCAGCTCGAAGCCGTCCGTGCCGGGCATCATGATGTCCGACACAATCAGGTCGATTCCTCCGGCAAACAGCGCGTCAAATGCCTCCTGCGCATTCAGGCAGCCGTGCGCGGCGTAGCCCGCGGCGACCAGGCTGGCGCAGACAATCTGATTGAGCTTCACATCATCCTCAACGACGAGCACATGTACCATGATATTCCTCCCACTACAAATGGCGGCGGTGCCGAATCAATCTTCGTATAGACACATAAAGAAGTATACCAGACAATTATTAAGGAAGTGTTTCAGGCTTGACTTTTCGGCGCGATTGCCTATACTGAAAACGATTGTTTTCCTGTCAGGAGGATCCTATGACTGTGCTTTCTTCTCTGTCCGCGCGTGCATGCGGGCTGCTTAACTCTCTCACCTGCCCGAAAGCGGTGCGGACGAACCGCGACACAGGACTCATCCGTCTGCTGGCCTGCCTGTTCATGCTGGTGGATCATGCCGGCAAGATGATCTTTCCCGAGATCCCCGAGCTGCGGCTGATCGGCAGGCTGGCGTTTCCCATGTTCGCCTTCGGCATCGCCGTCGGCGCGGTGTATACGCGCGATCCAATCCGGTATCTCTCCCGCATCGTGCTGCTCATGCTCATCTCCCAGCCGCTCTACGCGCTGGGCCTTGATCATGAGGTGAACACCATGTATGCGGTGTCCTTTCTTCACAACCCGCTCAGCGCCGTGCGCGCGTTTTACATCGGCAGCTGGAGCAAGCCCAGCATCCTGCTCACCCTCGCACTGGGCCTGTGCATCCTCATCGCCCTTCGCAAGCGCCAATGGGTGCTGGCGCTGGGCGTCTATGTGCTGTGCTGCCGCTTCTCCTCCAGTCTGGATTACGGCATCGGCGGCATCCGTCTGATGCTTCTGTTCTACGCGCTGTGCGAGCACCCGCTGGCTGCGCTGGCGGCGGTCAGCGCCTACATGATCGCCTGGTCCGGCGGCACGGGCTACACGTTGTTCGGGCACGAATTCGGCATGCGCATCTTCGCGCTGCCCGCCGCCGTCTTCTGCTGTCTGCCGATGAAGCGGCACATCACGCTGCCGCGCTGGTTTGTCTATGGATTCTATCCGGCGCATCTGGCCGCGCTGGCCATGCTCACGCGAATTCCCTGAAACGACGCATAATTGAGACGCCTCCTCCGCAGGATAACACCATGTCTTTGCGGGGAGGCGTCTTGGTGGTTGTCGTGATCCCGGATGAACCCTTCGGCCGGCTGGGCGCGGTGCTCTCCGCGCTGATTGCCGCCGCCAGCCTGATCGGTCTGACGGTGCACAGGGACTTCTATGCCGGGCGCAGGCGAAAGAACTTCTTCTGCTACTATACCAACGTGAGCAATCTGCTGGTGCTGGTCTACTTTGCGCTGCTTGCACCGCGGCTGTATGCCAGCGTCAGACTGCGCACGCTCATTCCCCACGCGGAATTCTCGCTGATGATGAGCATCATGCTCACATTCATGGTGTTCCACTGTCTGCTGTCCCCCGCGATCTATCGGGAGATGCGCGGTGCGCCGCGGGACCGGGATTTCGCCATCGTCTTTACGGACAACCTCATCATCCATTATCTGGTTCCCTGGCTGGTGATGTTATACTGGCTGCTGTGCGCGCCCGGCAAGCGCATGCTCGGCCTGGCCGACGCGCTGCTGTGGACGCTTGTGCCGCTTGGCTACCTCGGCTGTATCTTTCTGAGCGCGCCGATTCGCGGGAACATCGAGGAGACCGGGAGTCCCTATCCCTACCCGTTTCTGAATGTGCGCGCGCTGGGCGCGAAGCGCGTCGCGGGCATCTGCGTGCTGCTCTTCGGCGCGTGCGCTGTGGCAGGACTCGCCGTCGTCGCGCTGACGCAGCTGTCCTTCGCGGTTTTCGGAGGAGGGCATGCGCTGCTGCTGATCTGACGCAGGAAATGACAAAAACTGAAAAAACAGTGTTGACAAACCGCGTCATGTTCGGTATAATACTTTTCGTCGGAGTGATCCGGCGTGTATTGGGGAATTGTGTAACGGCAGCACCTACGACTCTGACTCGTATTGTCTAGGTTCGAATCCTAGTTCCCCAGCCATTTGCCTCCATGGTCAAGCGGTCAAGACGTTGCCCTCTCAAGGCAAAATCATGGGTTCGATTCCCATTGGAGGTGCCACAAGCCACAGCTTAAGCTGTGGCTTTTTTCTATTCCTTCTTTGCTGTACATCTCTGGATATCATGTCAACCTCCCGCTGAAATCCTGCATTCTTTTTTTGTATTCGTATTCGCAGCATTTGTTCAATTATTTAGTCAATTTCATGTTATTCATTATGTATACATATTCTTCTTCATTCCCCGGTCTTGTGAAAATCCGTTGACATCCATTTGCAGCTATGTTATACTTTGCATAAACAGTTGGTTATGCTTCTTGTTTTTTGTGCAAACGAAACATGCGCAGAACCGACGACAATTTGTGAGGAGGAATACCCCTATGAAGAAGCTTCTTGCACTGGCGGTTGCGCTCGTTCTCGTGATGAGCATGGCGACCGTCGCGTCTGCGGCTGAGTACCCGAGCAAGGGTATCGAAGTCATCTGCCCGTGGGGTGCCGGCGGCGGCACCGACGCCTGCCTGCGCGCGTTCTGCGAGGCGCTCAACAAGCAGCTGGGCGTGACCCTGACCGTCAACAACCTGACCGGCGCTTCCGGCGTGACTGGCCATGAGGCCATCGCCGATGCCGATCCGGACGGCTACACCATGGGCATGATCACCTTTGAGCTCGCGGGCTACAAGGCGCAGGAAATGTCCGATTATACCTATGAAAACTACGATGCGATCTGCCGCGTCAATACCGACGCTGCGGCGATCACCGTCAACACCGAGTGGGCTACCGCCAACGGCATCACCGATGTGGCGACCTTCGTTGAGTACTGCAAGGCGCACCCGGGCGAGGTCATGATGGGCGGCTCTGCGGCGGCTTCTGTCTGGCACATCGCCGGCGGCTACCTGATGAACGCGACCGGCATCGAGATCAAGATGATCACCTACGCTGACGGCGCTGCCGGCGCTGTGAAGGCCGCTGCTCAGGGTGAGATTCAGGGCGTGACCGTTTCCCTGGCTGAGGCCCGCGCCTTCATCGGCAACGGTCTGACCGTTCTGGGCGTCATGGACGCTGTGCGCAATCCGGCGTTCCCGGACGCCGCCACCTGCCTGGAGCAGGGCTTCGACATCATCTACGCCACCCAGCGCGGCCTCGCCTTCCCGAAGGGCGTGGATGCTGAGATCCGTGCGAAGATGGAAGCTGCCTGCGCCGCTGCGATCGAGGATCCGGACTTCGTCGAGTTCATGAACAACAACGGCCAGTCGATCTCCTACATGACCGCTGAGGAGTACACCGCGTTCCTGGCTCAGGCTGCTCAGGACGTTCCGAAGGCCATGGAGGCTGTTGATCTGCTGTAATCAGCTCCTCAACACCAATGCACCCCAAAGGGCAGGCCATGGCCTGCCCTTCTTTCATAAGGGGGCATGAGCCTTTTTCCCCGATGACTCTATCAAGGAAGTGATTTCAGTTGAAGAAGACCCACACGAAGGCTTTCGCCAATCTCATCGCCTCTGTCATTCTGCTCGTCTTTGAAGTATGGGCCTATGTGCAGACTCTGGGCTTCAAGGTCGTCAAGAAAGCCGCCGTTCAGCCGGCTACGTTCCCTCAGGTCATGTGCATCGGCATGATGGTCTTCACCGTCATCCTGCTCATTCAGTCACTGATCAGCCTGAAGAGGATGAATCCGGACGATCCCAACATGCAGCCAGCCGCCAGCATCAACATCTTCAAGAACAGGGGCGTCCAGGCCGGTCTGCTGGTGATCGTGCTGTGCATCCTCTACGTCGCGCTCTTTAAGACGCTGGGCTATGTGCTGGCCTCCGCGATCATCGCCGCCATCATCATGTGGCTCATTGGCAAGCGCGACGTGAAGCAGATCCTGCTTGTGTCCGTGCTCGTTCCGCTGCTGATGTGGCTCGTATTCTACAAGCTGCTCACCGTCAATATCCCCATGGGTGTTCTTGATCCGCTCAAGAATCTCGTGGACATGATTTAAGAAAGGAGGCGCTTGTATGAATTGGAGTCTGCTCTTCCAGAGCTACGGATCTGTTTTTCTTAATCCGCAGGTGCTTCTGATGACGCTCCTCGGCGCTGTCGGCGGCGTTCTCCTTGGCGCTATCCCTGGCATGACCGCGACCATGGGCGTCGCGCTGCTCATCCCCTTCTCCTTCGGCATGGACCTTATCCCGTCCATCGGATTGCTGCTGGGCATCTACTGCGGCGGCATGTACGGCGGCTCCATTTCCGCCATTCTCATCCACGCGCCGGGCACCCCGGCTGCCGCTGCCACCCTGCTGGACGGCTATCCCATGTCCCAGAAGGGTCAGTCCGGCAAGGCGCTGTCCATCGCCATGTTCTCCTCCTTCTGCGGCGGCGTCATCGGCGCGCTGGTCATGACCTTCCTCTCCCCACTGGTTGCGGATGTCGCCATGGAGTTCACCTCCGCAGAGATGCTGATGCTGGCTGTCTTCGGTCTGTCCGTGATCGTCGCCATCTCCGGCCAGTCCATCGCCAAGGGCCTCATCTCCGCTTTCTTCGGCATGCTGCTGTGCACCGTAGGCCTGGATCCAACCTACTCTGCCAAGCGCTTCACCTTCGGCGTGAAGCCGCTGTACTCCGGCCTGCAGTTTATCCCGGTTCTGATCGGTCTGTTCGCCGTCTCCGAGATCATCGCGGGCGTCGAGCGCATTATCAACGGCGAGGAGAAACAGGAATCCTCCAATGAGAAGATTAACGAAGTTCTGCCGGACCTCAAGACCATCTCTCAGATCTGGCCGCAGATCATCTCCGGCGGCCTCATCGGCACCTTCATCGGCGCCATCCCGGGCGCAGGCGGCGACATTGCCGTGTTCGTCTCCTACGGCTTCAACAAGAGCTTCAGCAAGTATCCGGAAAAGTGGGGCACCGAAATACCGCAGGGCGTCGCCTCCACCGAATCCGCCAACAACGGCTGCTCCGGCGGCGCGATGATCCCGCTGCTGTCCCTGGGCGTTCCGGGCGATGCGGTGACCGCCATCATCCTCGGCGCGTTCATCATGAAGGGCATCCAGCCTGGTCCGACGATGTATGTGGACAAGCTTGACACGGTCTACTGCGTGTTTGCCGCCCTCATGCTGGCCAACCTGGCTATGCTGGTCGTTGGCTGCTGCGGCGTCCGTTTCTTCGCGAAGATCGTCTCCGTCGAAAAGAAGATCCTCTACCCGATCATCCTCGTCATCTCCCTCCTCGGCGCGTTCTCCATCAACAGGAACGTGTTCGACGTCGGTGTGTGCGTCGCGTTCGGCGTCGTCGGCTGGCTGATGAACAAATTTGAGTTCCCGCTCAGTCCGATCCTGCTCGCCCTCATCCTTGGACCGATGTGCGAGCAGAACTTCGTCCGCTTCATGGACCTCAACGGCGGAAACTTCGGCGCTATCCTCGGCCGTCCGATCGCTATCGGCTTCTTCGTCGTCGCGGTTGCGGTCGTCCTGTTCTCCATCTGGAATCAACAGAAGATCAACAAGCGCGAGGCTGAGGCCCGCAAGGCCGCTGCCAAGGAAGCGAATAAGTAAGGGCAGTCCATCATGCCGTCTCCTTCGGGAGGCGGCTTTTTCCTGCATTTGTTGACTACGCTAAGCATTCACAAACCTGCTCATACTAATTCGCAGTTAAAATGCCTAATAGAGTGCATCAGATTTTTCGCTCTGACGAAGCCGAGTGAAGTGAGGCGTACTGGAGGTACGTTGAACGGAACAAGGCAAAGTCAGAGCGGAAAAGATGGTGCGCGGATTAGGCTATTTCAACAAGAATTAGTATCAGACGTATCACATCGTCCTTCTCTGATACGCTTTCCTGTCCGCTTTGGGCATGGAGCATCAGCGCTGCAAACTCTCGTCTTCTTCCGGCACGC
This sequence comes from uncultured Clostridia bacterium, assembly GCA_945948915.1. Classification (GTDB taxonomy): domain Bacteria; phylum Bacillota; class Clostridia; order Christensenellales; family Aristaeellaceae; genus Ventricola. The sequence goes on from CAMFCQ010000039.1 coordinate 21,365, forward strand.
AAAATGCGCTCTTCCAGCGTGATGCAGCTGTTCCTTGCGCAAATACGCCGATTTGCTGCTGTACATGTCCTTCTGCATCAGCCGTGCAGCCGGCGTTTCTACACGCAAAAAGGGAACCAGTCCGAGTCCACTCGTCCTGGTTCCCTTTGTCATTCGGTTTTAGGTCTTACTTGCCGAGGGTGATCTGATCAACCCACTGCTGATACAGGCCCTCTTCGTTGATCTGATCGATCAGCTCCTGGATCTTCTCGGTGAGCGCCTCTTCGCCCTTCACGCTGGCGATGTAGTTGCCGCCCTCGAAATCGAACGCAAACTCGGCGATCTCCAGGTCGTCGTTCTCCGCCAGAACGCTGTCATACACGGTCTTCGGGACAGCCAGCGCATCCACGCGGCCGGTCTTGACCATGTTCACGCCATCCGGGATCTTGGTGACCAGCTCGAGGGTCGCGCCGGGGAGCTGCTCCTCGACCATGATCTGCTGGTTGGTGCCGTTCTGCGCAGCGACGGTCTTGCCGGCAAAAGCCTCCGCGCTGTTGTAGGTCGCGCCGGTGCCCTTCTTGACGAGCAGGCCCTGGTCGCCCTCGTTCCAGTAGATGCCGGTGAGATCCATCGCGTTGGTGCGCTCCTCATCGTAGGTCAGGCCGGCGATCATCATATCGACATCGCCGCGGCCGACAGCCGCCAGGCAGGTATCGAAGGCCATGGACTGGATCTCCAGCTCGACGCCAAGCTGCTCCGCGATCCACTGCATCATCAGCACGTCGGTGCCGACGACGTTGCCGTCGTCATCGATGTACTCATACGGCGGCCAGTCCGGGCTGGTGGCAATGACAACCTTGCCGGCAGCCTGGATATCCGCCAGACGATCGGCCATCGCCAGGGAGCAGGTCATGATCATCGCAATCGCGAGCACGAGCGCAAAAAGCTTCTTCATAAGAATTTCCTCCTGCTTGAATGTTGTTTCACTGCCGGTCTGCCGGCAAATGATAGCGCTATTTTACAACGGCGTTATGCATATGTCAAGTGAATATACTGCATAAATCTTCGCTGTATTCGCTTTCATCCGCGTTTTTCTGCTTTTTATGCGGAAAATGCATCCGAAACTATTGTTTCTCTTTCCGCATTGTGCTAGAATATGGCCGTTGTATACTTTTTCATCCATGTTTATTCGAACCGAAAGGCGTGAATATTTATGCCAGAACTGAGCCATCGGGTTCAGACCTTTACCGATTCCGTTATCCGCCGCATGACCCGCATCAGCGATGAGGTCGGCGCAATCAATCTTTCCCAGGGCTTCCCGGATTTCCCGCCGCCCAAGGCGATCACCGACCGGCTGCGCGAGGTGGCCGACGAAGGGCCGCACCAGTACCCCATCACCTTCGGCGCGGCAAACTTCCGTCAGGCGCTCGCCCGCAAGCAGGGCAAGGCCTACGGCCGCGAAATCGATCCGGAAACCGAAATTCTGGTCACCTGCGGCGGCACCGAAGCGATGATGAGCGCCATGATGACCGTCTGCAACCCCGGCGACAAGGTCATCGTTTTCTCCCCATTTTATGAGAATTACGGCGCGGACGCCATTCTCTCCGGCGCGGATCCGATCTTCGTGCCGCTCGTCCCGCCGACGTTTGACTTTGACCGCAGCGTGCTTGAGGACGCCTTCAGGCAGCACCCGAAGGCGATCATCGTCTGCAACCCCTCCAACCCCTGCGGCAAGGTCTTCACCAAGGAAGAGCTGCTCTTCATCGGCAGCCTGTGCAAGCAGTACGACGCGTTCATGATTACTGACGAGGTGTATGAGCACATCGTCTTCGCGCCCTTCAAGCACGTCTACGCCGGCTCCCTGCCGGAGATCGCCGATCACGTGATCTGCTGCTCCTCGCTCTCCAAGACCTACTCCATCACCGGCTGGCGTCTGGGCTACCTGATCGGACCGGCGCATGTGATCGAGAACGCGAAGAAGGTGCACGACTTCCTGACCGTCGGCGCGGCGGCCCCGCTGCAGGAGGCGGCTGTCGTGGGTCTCAACTTCCCGCAGAGCTACTACGACGAGGTGACGGCGCTGTACACGAAAAAGCGCCAGATCTTCCTTGACGGACTGGAAAAAATCGGCCTCAAGCACACCGTGCCGCAGGGCAGCTATTTCGTGATGGTGGACATCAGCGACTTCCAGAAGCCGGGCATGAAGTTCTATGGCAAGAGCGACATGGAATTCTGCGAGTGGATGATCCGCAACGTCGGCGTGGCCGCCGTGCCGGGCTCCAGCTTCTTCCGTGAGCCGGTCAACCATCTGATCCGCCTGCACTTCGCGCGCAGCGAAGAAACCCTTCATGAAGCGCTCAATCGTCTGGCTAAGCTGCCGGAGCTTTTGAAATAATGTATACGACCGACATCATCACCCTGCCCCGCTTCTGCTTTGGCCGCGGCACATATGCGCGGTTCCCGGCGCTGTGCCGGTCCCTGGGCAGCACGTTCGCCGTGGTCGGCGGCGTGACAGCGATGGAAAAGGGCCTGCCCCCGCTCACCGCCGCGCTGGACGGCTCCGGCATGACAATGCTTGCCGCCCTCCCGTACGGCGGCGCATGCACGCAGTCTGCGATGCGGCGTCTGGCCGATCAAATCGCGCCGCTCTCCCCCACATTCATCGTGGGCATGGGCGGCGGCAAGGCGATTGACACCGCCAAGGGCGTGGCCAGCCTGCTGGATCTTCCGCTGGTCAGCCTGCCGACACTGGTGTCCAACTGTGCGCCGATCACGGCGCTGTCCGTGGTGTACCGCGAGGACGGCCCGTTTGATCGCTTCCTCTTCTATGACGCGCCGCCCGCGCTGACGCTGGTCGATCTTGAGATCGCCGCCAACGCGCCGGCGAAGTACTTCCGCGCCGGCATGGGCGACACGCTTGCCAAGCACCTGGAGAGCACCTTCAGCGCGCGCGGCGATGTGCTGGGCGTATCCATGGATCACATGTCTGCCATCGGCGTGGCGCTGTCCTCAACCTGCTACGGCCCGATCCTGCAGTACGGCAGGCAAGCGCTTGACGAGGTGCGCCGCCATGAGGCCGGCCCCGCGATGGAGATCTGCGCGCGCAGCATCATCGTTTCTGCCGGTCTGGTCTCCCTGATGGCCAACGACGATTACAACTGTGCGCTCGCGCATGCCGTCTGCTATGGGCTGCAGCTCTTTGCGCATATCGAAGAGAACTGTCTGCACGGCGATCTGGTCGCCTACGGCGCGCTGGTGCAACTGGTTCTCGACGGCCGGACGGAACAGGCGCGCGAGCTGCGCGATTTCCTGCGGACGCTGGGCACGCCGGTGACGCTTGAGCAAATGAACGTGCCGCTTGACCGCCAGGCGCTCCGTGCGACGCTTCAGGAGGCCACCACCGGCCCGGATATGGCGCACATCCCCTATCCCATTACGCCGGACATGGTCTTTGACGCCATGCTGACCGTGGAAACCCTGTAACCCTCTGACCCGAAAGGAGGACTTCCCTTGCTCGCCAATATTGAAAGACTGATTGTCAAGTACGGCATGAATTTCATCAACGGTCTGGGCACGACGCTGCTGCTGGCCCTTGTTTCCGTGGCCGTCGGATGCCTGATCGGCGCCGCCGTCGCGATCATGCGCCTGTCCAAATCGAAGGTGCTCGGCGGCATCGCTGCCGTGTACACGGAGATCATCCGCGATACGCCGCTGCTGCTGCAGCTGTATTTCTTCTATTTTCTGCTGCCCGATCTGCTGCCCGCGCTCAAGCTCTCCAAGTTCACCTGCATCGCCATCGCGCTGATCTTCAACTCCGGCGCGTACATGTCCGAGATTTTCCGCTCCGGCATTCAGTCGATCGATCGCGGCCAGACGGAGGCCGCCCGCTCTCTGGGTCTCTCCGCCAGCCAGACGATGCTGCGCATCGTGCTGCCGCAGGCGTTCAAGAACGTGCTGCCGGCCATGTGCAACGAGTTTGTCGCCATCACCAAGGAGACCTCGCTGGCCTCCACGTTCTACGTCGGCGACCTGATGACCCAGTACCAGACGATCTCCGGCAAGACCTACCTGGTCATCGAGCCGCTGATCATCATCGGCATCATCTATTTCGTCGTGACGTTCACGATGAGCAAGTTCGTCGCGGTGCTTGAAAAGAAGCTGAAGGAGGGTGACTGAGATGAACGGTGGATTTGACTACAAGAACGCACCGGAGCTCATCCGCGTGGAGGATCTGCACAAGGACTTCGGTTCGCTGAAGGTGCTCGCCGGCATCACGGAGACCATTCACAAGGGCGAGGTCGTCTCGCTGATCGGTCCGTCCGGCTCCGGCAAGTCCACGTTCCTGCGCTGCCTCAACCGTCTGGAGGAGGCCAGCAGCGGCCACATCTGGTTTGACGGCGTGGATATTGCCGACAAAAAGCTGAATATCGACAAGCACCGTCAGAAGATGGGCATGGTGTTCCAGCACTTCAACATCTTCCCGCACATGTCCGTCATCGACAACATCACCCTCGCGCCGGTTCTGCTGGGCAAGCAGAGCAAGGACGAGGCCGTGGCGAAGGCGGAGGCGCTGCTTGATCGCGTCGGTCTGCTCGACAAGCGCGACAACAAGCCCTCCCGCCTCTCCGGCGGCCAGAAGCAGCGCCTGGCTATCGTCCGCGCGCTGGCGATGGAGCCGGAGGTCATGCTCTTTGACGAGCCGACCTCCGCGCTCGACCCGGAGATGGTCGGCGAGGT
>CAMFCQ010000040.1 GCA_945948915.1 uncultured Clostridia bacterium
GGTACTTGGCTGGAGACGGCCCGGGAGAGTAGGACGTTGCCGGATTCCATATGAATAGAACTCAGCTTTAGCTGGGTTCTTTTCATATACCATCGACGAGGTGCTTCTGTTCGGCTATCCCAGCCAATGTGCAACATTGTACTTGGCTAGGTTCAGCACGGGCGGCGTCCGGTGGACGCAAAGAAGCCCGTGCTGAACGCCCGGGAGAGTAGGACGTTGCCGGATTCCATATGAGAAAGCCTCAGCTTTTGCTGGGGCTTTTTCATATCCAATCGAGCACTTTCTATTATCCGACCATCTCAGCCAACGTGCAAATATCGTACTTGGCTAGGTGAGGCCATGGCGGCGCCCAGTGGGCGCAATAAAGCCATGGCCGAACGCCCGGGAGAGTAGGACGTTGCCGGATTCCAAATGAAAAAGCCCCAGCTTAAGCTGAGGCTTTTTCATTTGCCCTCGGACAATTGCTTATCTCTCGGGTTGCCTTCGGCCAACGTGTAGCATTGTACTTGGCTAGGTTCAGCGTGGGCGGCGTCCTGTGGACGCAATGAAGCCCGCGCTGAACGCCCGGGAGCGACATTGTGCAGGGTAGCTTGAGCTGGCTTCTTATCATATCCTATCAGGCATATGCTTATTGTCCGACCATCCCGGCTAACGTGCATACATCTTACTTGGCTAGGTTCAATTATGGTCAAACGCCCGATAGAGATTGACATCGCCGGATATCTGAAGTAAGGGATTTTCTCGATGATTAGATTACTGAATCATTGAAATAATCGGAATCAATTCTCTTCATCGTGTACACAGATTGAACAGAGACACCTATTCCGTATTCAATCATGAGCCGTGTAAGCTGATGCCCATCGACGAGTACGATTTTTACAGCCTGCTGCTTACGTGCATAATGGGTTGCTTCCTTGGTGAACTGCGTCGTTGTGATGAATAACCCTTTAGATGCGCCTTGGCCCGCGAGCGCCCGACGAATTTTTGGATTTCTGGACGGCCCACCGTCATGCTTGAAGGATCCCAACGTTTGGCTTGAATGTATATGTTGCTGAAACCGAGCTTGTCTTCTCGAATGATGCCATCAATTCCTTCATCTCCGCTTTGCCCAACCACAAAACCGGAAGAATCAATGGAACTGCCATAACCCATTTTAAGCAGCAGATCAACAACCAACTGTTCAAAGAATCTAGGACTGTGTTCCATGACAGCTGCCAGCAAATCCTCTGCCAAGGCAGCGTTGATTTGAGCGTAGGCTTTTTCAAATGCGTCCAGTGGGGTATCTTCGTCAAGGGAATCTGAGTCTGTGGTGCTCATTGGCTTGTCAGCAGGTGTGGAATGAAAAGCGCGAAAGCTTTCATATCGCTCGAGGTAGGAGAGATCAAGCTGCATGCCAGCGTCGGTATACGCTTTTTCACCTTCGGAACTGATGACATATACGCCGCGGCGAACGGGAACGATTAGCTTGGCATTTTTGAGATATGTAATGGCCCAGTTGATTCGATTATCGACTGTACGCTGACGGCCGCTTGGAAGAAGCTCTTTGCAATCCTCTTCGGAGACATGAAGCGCCAATATGGCTTCTTGACGTATCTGCTTCACGGATTTTTCTGATTTGTCAAGCAAGACTTGCAGAACAACCGGAAAAAACTCAAAAAACTTCGGAACTGCCACAAAACCACTTCCTTTAGTTACAATGATTCTATTATACTGGATTAGAGGCGTTAAGGCAACATATAGAACGAAACTGATATACTTTAACATAACTGGAGGGCATAAGAACTATTCCAATATGATAATCGCTATTCACAGTTTTCGAATAGAAGTCTTTCCTTTTTTGAAACCAATTTTCTAAGCTTAATGCGAATGAATTCTTTAAGCTCTTTCTTTTCCATAGAACTTTTCGTCAGCACTCTCTCATATCCATGAATACCAATTACAATTATCCATTTTTCATTATTCAGATACCTACCGTGACGGAACTGATTCACCGTGCCCAGCATGGTTGTCATGTTGCCGGTCTTGGCAACGGCAGTACCGCACACATCATAACGGAATTCTACCACCTGTATATTGTTGGCGTCAATCAATACTACGACGATACAGGAATGGCTCTGCTCGCGCGGCTTGTCAGGAAAAATGCGATGTGCTACAATCAAATACGTAATGCTGGAATATCGGCTGTCTCCTGTATGACATCGATTTGAACAATTCATAAGAATGAATATGCGAAGCAAACCGTTCGGATGCTTTTCCATCCAGTATGCAGCGTATGATCCGTTTCATGAAAGCACCCAGAATAAGGAGCCTGTCTATGAACATTAACGAATATCAGCAGCTCGCCATGCGCACGCTCAACCCAAAGCTTGACAAACGGGATGTACTCATCAACGGTGTGATGGGCCTGTGCGGCGAGTCGGGCGAGGCCATCGATATCGTGAAGAAGCATCTCGCGCAGGGACATGCGCTGAACCGTGAAGCGCTCATCAAGGAGCTTGGCGACGTGGCCTGGTATCTGGCGGAGACGGCCTATGCGCTGGATGTGCCGCTTGAAGATGTGCTGCAGGGAAACATCGATAAGCTCAGGGCACGCTATCCGCAGGGGTTTGAAGCGGAAAAATCGATGCAGCGCGAGGAAGACATGCGCATCGAGCGCGCAAGGCCGGAGGATGCAGAGGCGGTGTATGCGCTGTATCATTCGCTGCTTGATGCGCCATACGGCACATGGAGCGAGGAGTATCCATCCCGGGAGCTCGTAGAAAGCGACGTGAAGAGCGGCAAGACGCTTGTCATGCGCACGGCGTCGGGAGAGATTGCCGCGGCCATCGCGCTGCTTGCGCCGGAGGATGAGCCGGAATACGAGGAGCTGGCGTCTTGGGATGAGACGGTCATGCGCTGGGTGATTCTGTCGCGCCTGGGCGTGGCCAAGGCACATCAGGGCAGGGGATTGGCCAGACGCATACTCTCGTCGGCCATGGATGCTGCGCGGGAAGCCGGGTGCGACGGCGTGCGCTTTCTTGTTGCCAGGCGCAACCTGGTTGCGCAGCGATCCTATTCAAAGCTCGGCTTTGACATCTGCGGAACCTGCGAGCGATGGGATGAGCGCTGGCTTTGCTATCAAAAGCGGCTGTGAGCTTGCCTGGATGCTGAAACCATGATATACTGAATCCGTGATTGAATGAAGAAGAGTCAGTCAGTCTTGGCTGATTCTTTGTTGTCTATAACATTATGCGGCTGAAGCCTGTGATCGCGTGCTTCGCGGTGCTGCGGCAGCATACCGGTTGATATTGGAGGACAAATACCTATGCATATGCGCACAAAGAAATGGGCGAAGCCGGAGCTTGCCGTTTGCCCATACTTTACGGACGAGGCTGAAATGCACCGGGGCCGCTGGCGGGAAATGTTTGAGCTTGATCAGCCGCTCTATCTGGAGCTGGGCTGCGGCAAGGGTGTTTCGACCGCGGTCATGGTGCACGACAACCCGGATGTGAACTTCATTGCCATGGACATCACCTGCAATGTCCTGGGCGATACGCGACGCAACATTGCCAAGGCTTACGGCGACGAACCGGTGAAGAACGTGATGATCACCAGGTACAACATCGAGGATATCCGCAAGGTATTTGCGCCGGAGGACCGCATCGAGCGCATCTACATCAACTTCTGCAACCCGTGGACCAAGCGTCCCAAGTATGCCAAGCGCAGGCTGACGCATCCCAGGCAGCTGATGCAGTACCGCGATTTTCTCGTTGACGGCGGCGAAATCTGGTTCAAGACGGACGACATGCCGCTGTTTACCGAGTCTCTGCCGTACTTTGACGCGTGCGGCTTTGAAATGCGCTATCTGGTCAACGACCTGCATGCGGCAGGATTTGCGCCCAATTACATCAGCGAGCACGAGAAGATGTACACCGAAAAGGGCGTGCCGATCAAGTTCGTGATCTTCAGGAAAAAGCCAGGCAAGGTGATGCTCGATCCCGTGCGCTGGGTGATGCCCGGCGCGTTTGCGAAGCTGCGGGAAGACATCGAGAGCCCCGGCGAGGAAGAGGAATAAGCTTCTTTCCGCAAAAGGAAACGGCATTGCAGCACAGCAAAACACACAGATCCGTCGCTTGATGCTTCAGAATGAAGCGGAGCGAAGGAGTTTACAAAAGAAAAGGAGGCCGCCTATGTTCGCAATCATCGTCAATCCGGTTTCCGGCGGCGGAAAAAACGCGCAGATCGCAAAGAGGATCCAGGAAATTCTTGGGCAGCGTGGAGAGGCATATCGCCTGTTTGAAACCGAAAACGAGGGCGACGGCGACCGTCAGGTTCGTCTGGCGCTTGAAAGCGGCTGCGAGAGCGTGATCTGCATCGGCGGAGACGGCACGCTGTCCGAGATTGTGCATGAGCTGATCGGAAGCAGCAGCGTGCTGTACATCGTGCCCTGCGGCACAGGCAACGACTTTGCCCGCGTGCTTGGCCTGCCGAAGGATCCGGTCGAGGCGTTCAAGGCGCAGCTTGACGGCCGACGGACGACGATCGACTGCGGCAGCATCAACGGCCGGTCGTTCATCAACGTCGCCGGCTCAGGCTTTGACGTCGAGGTGCTGCGCAAGACGGAGGAGTTCAAGCAGGTCTATCCCGGCGAGCAGGCGTACCGCAAGGCTGTCCTGGCCGTACTGAGCAGCTACAAGGCCTTTCAGACGGAGATGTCCATTGACGGCAGCGAATTCAAGCCGTATAAAGGCACGATCGTGGAGATCGCCAACGGGTGCTACATCGGCGGCGGCATGAAGGTGGCGCCGGCAGCGCAGCTGCAGGATGGACTGTTTGATGTCGTGATGGTGGACTGCGTGCCGCGGATGCTCATTCCCTTCCTGCTGCCCCTGTTCATCCTGGGTGTCCATGTGCATTTGCCCATCGCGCGCGTGGTGAAGGCAAGAGACGTGGTGCTGCGCGCCAGAGGGATGGTCGTCAACATCGACGGCCGTCTGGAACAGATGGACGAGGCGCATTTTGAGATCCGCCCGTCTGCGCTTGACATCATGCTGCCGAACAAATGAAGAGACAAGCGGCCGGAGGATTTCCGTCCGCTTATTTCAAAGAGATATGAACAAAATGTAATAATTTATGCTGCGATTGGGAAGAAAATGGCAGCGTGCTTCGTTGTATCAGCAGAGGTATACAAAAGGAGTGTGACAGCAGATGAAAAAGCTGAAGATGATCCTGGCGCTGGTCATGCTTTTGAGCATGGCGGCATCCGGTGTTTGCGAGAGCCTGTATGTGGACAACCGCGAAACGGACAAGATCTATCCCGAACGGCTGAACCTGCGCGCGGAGCCGTCGAAAAACGGCGCGATTCTGGGCCTGTATTACACCGGCGCGGAGGTGGAAAGCCTGGGCGCCGAAAACGAGGAATACACCAAGGTCCGCATCGGCGGCATGACGGGCTACATGGCGACGGAATTCCTGATTACCTGGGAAGAGGTCGTCAGCCGCTACGGCGAGGACAGCTCGTTCGGAGAATACCGTGCGGCAGAGGTCGATCTCACGGGCATGTGGATGACCAGCCTGCCTCTGCTTGAGGATACCGATACGCAGGCTAAGCAGCTCGGCCAGCTTGAAAGCGGCGCGTCTGTGGCGCTGGTGGGCGTGCTGGACGATTGGGCATACATCGCCGCAGAGATTGACGGTCAGAAGACGTTTGGCTATGTACCGCTGGACACGCTGACGGATGTGGGCGAGCTCAAGGTCTGCGTGATCGCAGGCGCAAGGGCGGACAGCAGGACGATTCTGTACAGCGCACCGAACAGCCGCGCCGAGGAGATCCTTTCGCTCAAGAACGGCACAGCCTGCTTCAACCTCTTTGGCCGCAAGGAGGGCGAATGGCGCAGGGTACGCGTGGGCGGCGTGTCCGGCTGGATCAAATACACGCAGACCGGCAGTCTGTTCAGCCTGGGCGATCAGCCGCGCAGCGTCGTGCCGTATTATCCGCTGCTGATGCAGACCAGGAACGACGTTCTGCTGTACAGCGCGGCGGGCGAAAAGGCGCAGCCGTACATGACGCTGGGCAGGGATATGAAGGTGGAAGTGCTGGCCGAATGCGGGGACTACGGCTATGTCCGCACGTTTGAAAGCGGCGCGGGCGCGTATGACTGCGGCGACTTTGGCTATGTGAAGCTGAGCGAGCTGTCTCTGGCGCAGGTGGGCGAGAGCATCGGCGTGGCGCAGGCGGACAACGACGATGTGCCGGTCGTGATGCTCAAGACGCCGGACGCGTCTGCGGAGGCGGTGGGCGCGCTGTGCCCGGGCGCACAGGTGCGCATCATCGAATACACACAGACCGACTATGTGCAGGTGGCGCTGGGCGAGCTGCGCGGCTACATCCCCAAGGATGATATCCGCGTGCTGACACTGGACGGCGAGAAGGCCTCCGCCAAGATCCCGCAGCGCGCCACGACGCTTCGGGAAACCGTGATGAAGAACAGCCCGCAGGAGAACACGAAGGACGGCACGCTGATTGCCGAGGGCGAAAAGGTCTATCTGCTCGGAAAATTCGGGGAATGGGCTTTTGTTCAGGCGGCGGCTAAGGCGGGACTCGATGTGACGGGCGCTGCGCCGGACAACACGGGCTTTGTCAGGCTGGAGGATCTGAGCGCTCCGGCGGGCAGCACGCACCTGACGGCGTTTGTGAACACGGACAAGGTGAACCTGCGCAGCCGTGCGAGCAGCACGGAGGGACAGATCATCGGCAAGGCGAGAACGGGTCAGCGCCTGCGCGTGGCAGACTATGGAAAGAGCTGGTCGATTGTGGTCACGCCGGAGGGAAAGCGCGGCTATATCATGACGAAATACCTCGATTTTGAGTGAGCGCAGGCGGAAGACACTGATCGTGCCGGACAAAAACTCTGACGGAAAAACGATCGCTTCACTCAAAAATCAGCGCTCTGGCAGGAAATACTGACAATTATTTAGATATTGTCGCAGAGAATCCTTCATATACCCGGTTCCGCAGCGGTCAGTTTCCTGCCCGATTGGACAAAAAGTACAGGGAAGAATTCGTCTGTTTTTCGATTTCACCGAGCCGTTCACATCTGCGCTCTTGCATCCTGGCGAACTCTGGATTATAATCTCCTCCTGTAGCAGGGATGCACGGCAAATGACGTGCAGACAGAGAGGAGTGAATGCTTCATGAAACAATTCAGCTACGTGCTCACCAATTCGAACGCGCTGCAGGCAAGGCCGATCAGCAGCCTGATGCGCGAGGCGTCCCGCTTTCAGAGCAGCGTTCATCTGCGCTACGGCGAAAAGTCTGTGGGCCTGAAGGATGCGCGCAGCCTGATGAGCGAGAGCATGGACAGCGGAAACAAGCTGACGATCACCATCGAAGGCAAGGATGAAGAGGCCGCTGTCGCCGCGATTCAGAATTATTTTGTCGAGAATTTGTAATCCGGTTTTGCAAAAGAACAAGAGAATAAGCAAAGCGCACGGGAGCAATTCCGTGCGCTTGACTGTTTTCTTCCGATTTCTGCTTATACTATTTCCCGATAGAAACGAGCTATAGGCGCGAAGCGAAGAAGGGAGTCTGAGGGACCGTGTCCCTCAGGCAGGTTTGGGCGGCAGCCCAACGTATCCCCATATGGCGAAGCCATTCAGGTAAGCAGTCAGGGAGCGAAGCGTTACCTGACGTGCTTAGCACATGGCTGTTTCTATATTGAATACGGGACTATTTTTTCTTTTTCGCGGGGACGGGCAGTCCGAAGGTCATGAACTCGCACTCCAGGCGGCCGTTGTAGAAGCGGCGCTTCCTGTCCGCGCGGCGGCCGAAGCAGCGCTCAAAGCCGGGGTGCGAGGTGATGGCTGAGAGCGTGAAGCCCGGATGACGGCGCAGCAGCAGGCCCATCTCGCGATAGAGCGTCTCGCAGGCCTTGCGGTCGCTCAGACGCTCGCCGTAGGGCGGGTTGCACAGGAACGCGCCGCGCTGTGCAGAGAGCCGGCATTCGCGCGCGTCGCCCACGGTAAAGGCGACCTTCCCGGCCAGGCCTGCCTGCCTGAGATGCCGGTTGGCCAGCTCGACAGCCTCGGGATCGATATCCGAGCCGGAAATGCCCTCGATGCGGCCGGGATCAAATGCGGCCTGCGCTTCCTCGCGGATGGCGGAAAACGCCTGCACGGGCATGCCGACCCAGGACTCGATGGCAAACTCGCGGGTCAGTCCGGGCGCGCGGTTTGCCATGCGCATGGCGGCTTCGATCATCAGCGTGCCGGTGCCGCACATGGGATCGTGCAGCACCATGCCCGGACGCCAGGGGGAGAGGGATACCAGCGCGGCGGCCAGCGTCTCGCGCAGCGGGGCCTCGCCGTTCCAGGTGCGGTAGCCGCGGCGGTTGAGCGCCACGCCGCTGGCGTCTAGCGTCAGTTGGGCGATGTCGCCGTGCAGCGCGACGTCGATGGCGACGGTCTCGCCCGTCTCCTCGAGCCAGTCAACGCGGTATTTGGCCTTGAGCCGCTCGACGATGGCCTTCTTGGTGATGGCCTGGCAGTCGCGCACGCTCATCAGCTGGCTGCGGGCGCACTTGCCGCTGACCGGGAAACGGGTGTTCCTCCCGATGAAATCCTCCCAGGGCAGCGCGCGCACGCCCTCAAAGAGCTCCTCAAAGCTGCGGGCCTCAAACCGGCCCATCACCAGCAGCACGCGGTCAGCGCAGCGCAGCCAGAGATTGGCGCGCATCGCGTCCTCAAGCGTAGCCGTAAAGCGCGCGCCGCCGTTTTCGGCTTTTGCCGGGATATGCAGACGCTCAAGCTCACGCGCAACGACGCCCTCCAGGCCGAACGCTGCCGTGGCAATCCATTCAAACTGTGTATTCATGACTGTTCCTCCAAATCCTAAACAGTATATCAGCAGAAAGGAGTCCATGCAAGGGAAAGTTTTTTCGGCAAAAACGGAGAAAATGCTGGGAAGGACTGGTCAAATCGTCAAAATATTGCTATACTGTACACTGTAACCGGATGGTGACAGTCGGCGCACGATGCGGTTTCGCAGGCGCGCCGCAATAGTTTGAAGGAGTGAATGACAATGGCTCTTGTTACTACTACCGAAATGTTCAAGAAGGCTTACAACGGCGGCTACGCTGTCGGCGCTTTCAACGTGAACAACATGGAGATCGTTCAGGCCATCACCGAGGCCTGCCGCGAGGAGAAGGCCCCGGTCATCCTGCAGGTTTCCAAGGGCGCCCGCGCGTATGCCAACCACACCTACCTGGTGAAGCTGGTTGAGGCCGCGGCCATCGAGTGCCCGGAGATCCCGATCGCGCTGCACCTGGATCACGGCGACAGCTTCGAGACCTGCAAGTCCTGCATCGACGGCGGCTTCACCTCCGTCATGATCGACGCTTCTTCCAAGCCGTTCGCTGAGAACATCGAGATCACCCGCAAGGTCGTCGAGTACGCGCATGATCACGGCGTTGTGGTCGAGGCTGAGCTGGGCGCTCTGGCCGGCGTTGAGGACGAGGTCAGCGTCGAGGCCGACCGCGCGCACTACACCCGCCCGGAGGAGGTTGAGGAGTTCGTCGCCAAGACCGGCTGCGATTCCCTGGCCATCGCTATCGGCACCTCTCACGGCGCGTACAAGTTCAAGCCGGGCACCAACCCGCAGCTGCGCTTTGACATCCTCGAGGAGGTTGTCAAGAAGCTGCCGGGCTTCCCGATCGTTCTGCACGGCTCCTCTTCCGTCCCGCAGGAGTATGTGGAAATGGTCAACACCTACGGCGGCAAGATGCCGGGCGCCATCGGCGTGCCGGAGGAGCAGCTGCGTCATGCGGCTCAGCTCGCCGTCTGCAAGATCAACATCGACTCCGATCTGCGCCTGGCGATGACCGGCACCATCCGCAAGTTCTTTGCGGAGCATCCGGACAAGTTCGACCCGCGCGAGTACCTCAAGCCGGCCCGTGCCAACATCAAGGAGCTCGTCCGCCACAAGCTGGTTGACGTTCTGGGCTGCGCTGGCAAGGCGTAATTCACTGTCTCCATACGAACAAAGACCGCTTCGGTGTTCCGGGGCGGTCTTTTTGTCGCGAGGAAACAGGAGCCGGCAGCGGGAATGTTGCGGCGTCTTAAGATTTGTTTCAGAAATGTTTCTGATGCTCTTGAAAAACACGGTTAAGTCCTGTATGATAAACTCATGATATGCTATATGTCTGAAAGGATGGGTTTCATGAGAAAGTTTGCTGTGCTGACGGACTCTGCGTGCGATCTGCCGCCGGAGCTGGCAGAAAAGCATCATATTGATATTCTGAATCTGAAGATTGCGCTGGACGGCGTGGGCTACACCGAGCGTGTCGATTTTACGCCCGAGGAATTCGCGGAAATGCTGCGCCATTCCTCCGGCATGCCGACGACCTCGCAGGTGACGCAGTTCGAGTTCTTTGAGCAGTTTGAGCGGTACGGCCGCGAGGGAATCGAGGAGGTGCTCTACATCTCCATCAACGCGACCGGCTCCGCGACGAACGCCAACGCCCATGCGGCGGCGGCGCAGTTTCACGAGGAATACCCGGACAGCCCGATGCAGATCTTCATCGTGGACAGCCATTCCTATTCCCTGTCCTACGGCCTGGAGTGCTGCAGGGCCAGCAATATGCTCGCCGAGGGCAAGCCGATGGAGGAGATCGTTGCGTATCTGAACGACCGCTTTGCGCGGCTGGAGCTGGTGCTCACCGCGTACAACCTCAGGATCATCCGCAAGTCCGGCCGAGTCAGCGCGGCGGCGGCGATCGCGGGCGACCTGCTGGGCATCCATCCGGTCATCACGCTGATTGACGGCGTGAGCCATGTGGTCAAGAAGGTGCGCGGCGACAAGCTGGTGGTCTCTGCGGTGATTGGCCACTGCAAGCGCCACATGATCCCCGGCACGGCGTATTACATCGGCGTGACGAACACGAAGTACTATGACGAGTACGCCAAAGCGGCGGAGGAAGCCATCGGCTACGCGCCTGCGGGCCTGTTCCATCTGGGCAGCGCGGTGTGCTCCAACACCGGACCCGAGTGCGCGGCAATGCTCTATGAGAGCGAGAAGCGGGAGCGATAAAGCATTATACAATATATGAGGAAACAAGCGTCTGCCGGGCCGAAGTTTATTCAGTTTGTAAAACATAGGGCCTGAAAATTGTTAAAAGAATTCACAACAGTTTGTCAAACATAGGGCATGAAAATTATTAAAAGAATTCACAACAAATGGTAGAAAACGACTTGACAGGTTCATACGGAATGAACTATAATAAAGCATGAGGTGCAGAACTTCCGAAATACGGAACTCCTATGAGAGGGAGGAACGAGATGAGCGGACAATCGAAGAGGTTGACCTTCGTCGTCACGCCTGAGATTGGAGCACAGATGAAAAGCATGAAGAAAGAGATGCACTTCGACCGAACTCAGTGCGAAATGATCCGCGAGCTCGTCGCGGCAGGTGTTCGATCCTGTAAAGCTGAACGCAGAGCGGAAAGCACGGAGAGGAAGAACGGATGATGCGATACGAAGAGCTGAGCATCCATGCGACGGAGCACATTGGCCCGCTTGAAAATGAGCAACTTGCGGAGCTGTCCGATGCGGAGCTGGAGGCGTATATGAGCGAAAACGGGTTCAGGGAGAGCGTAAAGCTCTACCGCGCCAACGGCAATTACGTGTACCGGGAAATCGCTGGAGAGGGTGTGCTGATCCCCTCGGGCGACCTGCCGGGCAACGTGATGGTGACGCTGAACGAGACATGTGCTTTCCTGTGGGAGCAGCTGCAGGAGCCCAGGACGGTCGGCGATCTGATCGCAGCGGCGAGGGCGGTATACGATGATCCGAACCATGAGCTGGAAGCGCAGATTCGGGCATTCGTGGAGGATAGAGTAAAAACCGGACACATCTGGGAGGTAAAATAAATGGAGAAGAAGATTTGGAGCAAGCCGGAGATGAACGAGTTCGTGTTTGCGGCGAATGAGTATGTGGCGGCGTGCTTGGACACGAAGAATACGTATTTGAAATTTGTGTGTGATTTCGGCAACAAGTTTTTAGACTCCCTCTTTGATATTTATGTTGGTGTATATGACAACAATAAGACGAAAGAAGAAAACGCCGCCAATTCAGAATTATTGACGAAAGATTATATCATTCCTGGTACTGGTAATTATCATGCTTGCGGTGATACGCATTATGTACAGAAGGAAGACGGTAAGGATTGGACAGACTACTTTTGGGTTGGCTGGGCAGACAGTGATTCGCGTGATGGTGAAATTGGTAGGGTGACGGAACAGGTATGCATCTGGAAAGGTGAAAAAAATGACAATGTTCACGTCACGACACAGCTCGGAACAGAGATTGAAAATGTCACAGGCAATCGGTCTTAATTGATGAACATAGAGCCGAAGGAGCAATCCTCCGGCTTTTTTCATAAGGAGATATGGCATGGAACACCTGGAGGGCGCAAGCGCTGCGGAGCGCGCACTGATCGACCGCGCCAGCGCGCAGAAAATCCCGATCAACGGCAGCATCGAGCTGCTGCCGCTGTGCAACATGAACTGCGACATGTGCTATGTGCGCCTGTCGCGCGAGGAGATGGAGCGGCAGGGCCGCTTGCGCACGGCGGAAGAGTGGCTGGCCGTCGCCCGGCAGATGAGGGATGCGGGCACGCTATTCCTGCTGCTCACCGGCGGCGAGCCGCTGATCTACCCGGAGTTCAAACCGCTCTACCTTGCGCTGCGCGAGCTGGGCTTTCTGATCACGATCAACACCAACGGCACGCTGATTGACGAGGATTGGGCGGCGTTCTTCGGGCAGCACAAGCCCCGGCGAATCAACGTCACGCTCTATGGCGCGGACGAGCAGGCGTACGCAAGCCTGTGCCATTATCCGGACGGCTTTGCCCGTGTTACGCGCGGCGTGAGCCTGCTGCGGGAGCAGGGCGTGGAGGTAAAGCTGGCCATCAGCCTCACACCGCAGAACGCTGGCGACCTTGACCGTCTGTTCGCCATCGGTGCACAGGTGGGCACGCCTGTTTATGTTGACACCTACATGGTGCCTGCCGAGCGGGAGCGCAGTCTGCCGTTCAACCAACAGGCGCGCCTCTCGCCGGAAGAAGCGGCGCGCAAGCGGGTACGCTCGTTTTTACTGACAGGCGGTTCCCAAAAGCTTCTTGAGTTCTCGGCTCGCCATCTGGCGATGATCCGGCAAATGCCCAAACCGCAGCTGCCCAACAGGATGACCTGTCTGGCGGGCAGCTGCTCGTTCACGATCAACTGGCAGGGGCAGATGCGCCCGTGCGTGGTAATGTCCAGCCCGGCGGCGGACGTGTTTGAGATGGGCTTTGACGCGGCCTGGCAGCACATCCGAAAAGAAGCGGACGATATTATCCTGAGTGAAACCTGCGCGGCTTGTCCGCTGCGCGCGCTCTGCTGCACCTGCGCGGCCAGCGCGCTGCTGGAAACAGGCCGCTATGACGGTGTGCCGGAATACATGTGCCGGTACACAAAGGAGACGTACAGGCTGCTGACGGCGTTCTGCATGCGCGAAATGAAGCGGCGCAGGGACACCGGGAAGGATGAGGGGGAATAAACGCGGCGCAGGCGGCTTGCCTGACCAATCGCCATGATGCGCTGCGCATCATGGGCGTATGCCAACAGAAAAAGCAGCCGCGTTGGCTGCTTTTTGGGTATACGGTTATTTGACCGTGTGCGTTTTGATGACCTCGCCGTCCAGCGTCTTGATGGCGAACACGCCGCCCTCGTAGGTCATGTAGCTCTTCGGGTTGCCCTCCTTGGGCAGCGCGGCGGAGCCGGGGTTGATGTAGGTCATGCCGTCCGCCTGCTGCACGGTGAGCACGTGCGTGTGGCCGTGGATGAGCAGGTCGCCGTCCTTGTGCGGCGGCAGGGCGGCGGTGTTGAACAGGTGGCCGTGCGTGACAAACGCCGTGACGCCGTCCAGATCAAACAGCGCGTAGTCCGCCTGAATCGGGAACTCGAGCACCATCTGATCGACCTCCGCGTCGCAGTTGCCGCGCACGCAGAGCAGCTCGTTTTTGTTCGCGTTGAGCAGTGCGGTCACACCCTTGGGATCGTAGGCGTCCGGCAGGTCGTTGCGCGGGCCGTGATAGAGCAGATCGCCCAGCAGCACCAGACGGTCGGCGCCCTCCAGCCTGTACTGGCGCAGGACGGCCTCCATCGCGCTGCGGGAGCCGTGGATATCGGAAGCAAACATCAGTTTCATGGCATATTTCCTTTCTTGCATAGCAGTTTTCGGGAGCCTGACGCCCGATGCAAACGGGCGTAAACCAGAGCGAAGCGAAGAAGGGGTTCGGGGACGAGGTCCCCGAGCGGGTTTGGACGGCAGCCCAATCGTTTCCTTACAGATCGATCTCCAGCACGACCGGGCAGTGGTCGCTGCCCATCACGTCGCTGTCGATGCGCGCGGCGGTGATCCTGTCCTTGATGCGCTCGGAGACGAGGAAGTAGTCGATGCGCCATCCGGCGTTGTTCGCGCGCGCATTGAACATGTAGCTCCACCAGCTGTACGCGCCGGTCACATCCGGGTGGAGATGGCGGAACGTATCGACAAAGCCGCTGCTAAGAAGCTTGGTCATGGCGGCGCGCTCCTGCGGAGTGAAGCCGGCGTTGTTTGTGTTCGTCTTCGGGTTCTTCAGGTCGATCTCCTTGTGGGCGACGTTCATGTCGCCGCAGACGATCACGGGCTTGACCTCATCCAGCCTTTTGAGGTACATCCGAAAGTCCTCTTCCCAGCACAGCCGGTACTGCAGACGCGTCAGCTCGCGCTGGCTGTTGGGCGTGTACACCGTGACCAGGTAGAAATCCTCGTATTCCAGCGTGATGAGCCGGCCCTCGTGGTCGTGGAGCTCGCTGCCCATGCCGTAGGATACGCAGAGCGGCTCGCGCTTGGCGAGGATCGCCGTGCCGGAATAGCCCTTCTTCTCCGCGGAATAGAAGTACTCGTGATAGCCCTCGGCGGGAATCTGCGCCTGCCCGGGCTGCATTTTCGTCTCCTGCAGGCAGAAAAAGTCTGCGTCCTGCGCGGAAAAGTAATCGCCAAAGCCCTTGCCAAGGCAGGCGCGCAGGCCGTTGACATTCCAGGATATCAGTTTCATATGTCCTCCATGGGAATAAAATGGTGGTGCATCGCAGAGCCTAGAGCAGGACGCCGGCTCCGTTTTGGTGGCGCGGACGGAGAGTGCCTGATTGAGGTCTGTTTCTGATATTATACAGGATAATCCGGCGATTGAAAAGGGGAAAACCGGCATGCTGCATGCGGTCTGACCGGTCTGTACCGGTCATCTCACGCATCCTGCGCGGGAAGGACGTTTTTGCGGAAAGACGAACAGAGCAGAAGGAGGCGTGCGCGTGCTCGGATGGATTGCCGCGGTGTATCTGCTGCTGGCGCTGCGCGTGCGCTTGACGGCTGACGCATCGCTTTGTGGAGAAAACAGCAGCCTGTCGCTTTCGGCCGGCGCGGCAGGCGTGGAGCTGCGCCTTGACGGCGTGATCAGGCGCGAAGGGAACGGCATTTTTCTGCACATGACGCCGCGGTATGGTCCGCCGCGTCGCGCAAAAGCGCCGGCGAAGCTGCGCGTCAGGCGGCTGCGCGTCTCCTGGCCGTATGGGCTTGCCGTCCTTCGCGCGGGCAGCGTGGAGCAGGCGGCGATGCACGCGCGCCTGGGGCTTCAGGACGCCGCACAGACGGCGCTGGCTGCTGGCGCCGTTCGCGCGCTGCTGCTTTCGGCATATGCGTGCCTGGGCAGCCGGGCGCCGCTTGATCTGCGCATCACGCCGGACTTTGGCGGCGTGGGCCTGTCCGCGCATGCCCGCTGTATATTCTCGTGCCAGGCGGGCGATATTATGTTCGCAGTGATCAAAACCGCTGTGAGAAAGACCGGGAGAGAGGGATTTGGGTGGAAAAGCATCCCATTGAGAGCCTGATGGGCACGTCCATGGAGAGCATCCGCGAGATGGTGGACGTCAATACGGTGGTCGGTGATCCTGTGCAGACGCAGGACGGTTCGACGATCATTCCGATTTCAAAGGTGTCGTTCGGCTTTGTGGCGGGCGGCGGCGAATACCGCTGCGGCATGATGCGCGATCAGGCCGAGGACATGCCCTTCGCGGGCGGCGCGGGCGCGGGCGTGTCCGTGCATCCGATGGGCTTTCTGGTGTGCTCGCAAAACGGCGTGCGCCTGCTCAGCGCCAACTGCGCCTCGCCCATGGAGCGCATCGTGGAGATGATTCCGCAGGCGCTGGAGGGCCTCAAGGCGATGGGCGAGGAGACGGAAGAGGAGCGCAGGCCGCAGCGGCAGGTGCGCGCGGCATATCAGGAATAACCGGCGGGCGATGCCCGCTTTTTTTGATCAGGAAGACGCGGGCGCGCAGCGCTGAGCGGCTTCACAGCAGGATTGGGTGCGGCATAGGATGCTCAGGGGAAAGCAAGGTTTTCCGCCTGATGTCGGAAATGATTGAATTCCATAGGCACTTTTCGGCAAAACCCGCATATTTTCCGGGGCAAAACGAAATTTCCTTGACTTTGCAGGCTTCATTCTATAAAATTGTATCTGCTTACTCTATGCAGAATCGAAGAATCATATCTGTTAGAAGAAAATCGGAGGGCTTCCGAATGGGGATCAAGGTAGCAAAATTCGGCGGAAGTTCGCTGGCCAGCGCTGAGCAGTTCAGAAAGGTCAAGGAAATTCTGCTTCTGGATGCGGATCGCCGCATCGTGGTGCCGAGCGCGCCGGGCAAGCGCTGCTCCACCGATATCAAGGTGACGGATCTGTTTTACGAATGCAACCGCCTGGCCGCTGCCGGCAAGGACATTGCGCCTGCGTTTGACAGGATTCGCGAGCGCTACCACGGCATCGCCGACGAGCTGGGCCTGACGGCTGATCTGGATGCGCACCTGGAAGAGGTTCACAAGAACATCCAGCTCGGCGCGGGCGCGGACTATGCCGCCAGCCGCGGCGAATACCTCAATGGCATTCTTCTGGCCGACTATATGGGCTGGGACTTTGTTGACCCGCAGACGGGCATCTTCTTTGACGAGGAGGGCCGCCTGGACAGTGCAAAGACGCAGGATGTCCTGGGCGCGATCCTCAGGGAGCATACGCACGCCGTCGTGCCTGGCTTCTACGGCTGCGACTCCCACGGCAACGTGAAGACGTTCTCCCGCGGCGGCAGCGACATCACGGGTGCGATCGTCGCACGCGCGGCGAACGCCGATCTGTACGAGAACTGGACGGACGTGTCCGGCTGCCTGATGGCGGATCCGCGCATCGTGCGCAACCCGGAGCCGATCGCCCACGTGACCTACCGCGAGCTGCGCGAGCTGTCCTACATGGGCGCGTCCGTGCTGCACGAGGATGCGATCTTCCCGGTGCGCATCGCGGGCATACCGACCAACATCCGCAACACCAACGATCCGACCGCGCCGGGCACGGTGATCGGCTACGAGGCGGAGGAGCGCGACAGCAAGTATACGATTACCGGCATCGCCGGCCACAAGAACTTTGCGATCATCAACGTGGAAAAGGCGATGATGAACGCGGAGCTGGGCTTTGGCCGCCGCCTGCTGCAGGCGATCGAGGAGCAGGGCATCTCCTTCGAGCACATGCCTTCCGGCATCGACACGATGTGCGTCGTCGTGCATGAGGATGCGCTGGAGGGCAAGAAGGAGCGCCTGGTGCAGCGCATTCATGAGCTGTGTCAGCCGGACTCCGTGGAGATCCATTCGGGTCTTGCGCTGATTGCGACCGTGGGCCGCGGTATGGTGCGCTCCAAGGGTACATCCGCGCGCATCTTCAACGCGCTGACCCGCGCAGGCGTCAACATCCGCCTGATTGATCAGGGCTCCAGTGAGCTGAACATCATCGTCGGCGTGGATAACCTCGACTTTGAGGTGGCAACCCGAGCGATCTACCGCGAGTTCGTGACGAAGGAAGAGCCGCGCTGGTAAGCAAACCAAAACGCTATAATGAAAAAGCCGCCGAAAGGCGGTTTTTCATTGATCGGGCAATCGCATCATTTTGCTGCGGGTGCGGCGCGCGTGATGGCCTGAAGGGATCAGGCCTGTGCGGAAGGGGAAGGCTCAAGCGTCTTGAGAAAGTCCTCAATCAGGCGGTTGACGACCTCGGGCGCATCGGCGTTGGAATTGTGACCGGCGTCCTTGATCCAGTGAACCGGATACCCGTCCAGCTCGGCCCAGCGCCTGTTGTAGCGCTTCGCGGAACCGGCGGCGTCCTTTTCGCCGCACAGCAGCAAAACGGGGCAGGAGATGGGATAGGCGGGCTGCGCCTCGATGGCCTGCGCGAGAATGCGGAAGCCATGCCCGGCCAGATCGCAGAATTCATCCCGGGTGTAGACGGCCCAGGTCGCTTCCATCAGACGACGGCCGTAGTCCGTCGTGGCGTTTCCGGTGATGCCCCACCTGAGCAGAAGCTTCCACGGAATGGCACGGTACATGCCTCTGGTGTGGCGAAGCAGCGCCAGCTCCCAGCCGGTATAGTACTTGCGGCTCAGCGAGCAGGAGTCGATGGAGACAAAGGCCTGCACGCTGCCCGGATACAGGTGCATGTAGACCTGGGCGATGTAGCCGCCCAGAGACTGGCCGATCAGCACCGGCGCGTCGATCTGCTCCTGCACCAGGATGCCATGCAGATCCTGCACCATATCCTGCATGGAAAAGGTGAGTTCGAAGGGACGGGACAGACCATGCGCCGGCGCATCCCAGACAAGGCAGTTGTATGCGCCGGTGAAGTGTTCAAGCTGCTTGTCAAACAGGTGATGATCCGCGGAAAGCCCGGGCAGAAAGACCAGCCAGGGCTTTCTGCTGCCCGCTGCGCGGCTGACCCAGTAGGCGACGGTGCCGCGGGATGTGACGTACGCTTGCTGCTGCATGTTCATGGACAACACCTCATCAGGAAAGAGATGCTTCATTATAACACGAGAAGAAAACGAAAAAAAGACCCGATCCGAAGATCGGGCCGTGGTGCGGGAAACAGGACTTGAACCTGCATGAAATTGCTTTCACTAGAACCTGAATCTAGCGCGTCTGCCAATTCCGCCATTCCCGCGTGAACATATATAAGTATACACCGGGTAGGAAATTCTGTCAACCGTTTTTGAAAAAAACTTCCGCCTGTGCGCGACGCGTGAACACAGGCTGTTCGGCCTTCAAAGCGTATAGGGCGGCGGAAAACGCCGCACGAATTGACGCCATGAGGAGTCGATCATGATGGGTCTTTGCACCGATTATCGCGGCCAGCTGGAGGCGTCCATGCAGGACGAACTCTGCGACGCCGG
The DNA here is from genome assembly GCA_945948915.1 of uncultured Clostridia bacterium. GTDB lineage: Bacteria > Bacillota > Clostridia > Christensenellales > Aristaeellaceae > Ventricola. Next base: position 19,314 of record CAMFCQ010000040.1, read on the forward strand.
TTTTTATGCGCAGATTGCCAATGAAGCGCCGACCGAAGAACTGCGCGAGCTGATCATCAGGATTGTCGGCGATGAGTACGGCCATGCCAGACTGCAGGCTTCGCTCCTTGGCATTTGCCCGGCGAAGGTTTCCTGCCCGCCGGACTGTCCGACCGCGGCAGGCGATTTCTGCACGGATGTCGAGGCGGCGATTCAGGGAGAGCTGGGCGCCATCCGCCGCCATGCCGAGCTGGCCATGCGCGCGCCGACACTCAAGATCTGCTATCTGCTCATGACCATCCTGGGCGACGAGTACGCGCACGCGCGGATCTGGACGGCGATGCTGCAGGCGCTGTGCGAGCAGAAGCCCTGCTGCAAGGGATAAGGCCTGTCTTTGCTGACAACGGCGAATGCAGTTTCCTGCACAATAAAGAGTCGGTTATCCGGTCGGATAGCCGATTTTTTGCTGAAAACTTGCATCTTCCATGAGAATTTGATACAATAACACCGATTCCGGCTGCCGCTGCGCACAGGGCAGACCAGGAAGGCAAACATTTGAACCGCCGCAACTGCGGCAAAACCAAGTCGGGTATCCTGAGAGAACCCGAACGGAGGAAAGAAAAATGAATAGAAACAAGAAGTACGATGTACGGTACCTTACGCAGCTGGCGCTGCTCGTCGCAATCGAAATGGTGATGAAGGCCATCGGCCTGGGCAGCGTGCCTGTCGGACCGCTGTACATGTCCTTCCTGACGGTGCCCATCGCGGTAGGAGCGATTGTGCTTGGCCCGCTGGCGGGCATGATCCTGGGCGGCGTGTTCGGCACGGTCAGCTTCCTGGATGCCATCAAGGGCGCGTCGATGATGACCTCCACGCTGCTGGCGGTTTCGCCGGTGCACACGTTCATTCTCTGCTTTGGCATGCGCGTGCTGATGGGTCTGTGCGTGGGCCTGGTGTATCAGGGGATGGAAAAGGTCTGCAGCAAGAGCGTGGTGAACTGCTTTGTCACGTCGCTGAGCGCGCCTCTGCTCAACACGCTCTTTTTCATGGGCTACATCGTGCTGGCTTTTTATCAGACGGACTATATTCAGGGCCTTGTGGCCGCAAAGGGCGCGGCCAATCCGCTCATGTTTGTCGTGCTGCTGGTCGGCTTCCAGGGCGTTGTGGAGGCGATCGTCTGCTCGGTTGCGGGCACGGCGGTTGCCGGCGGCGTGAAGAAGGCGCTGGGCAGCGCGGCGCGCTGAGACGCATAAGAAACCCGGTTGGAGGAAGAAACGATGATCTTTGTCATGGATATCGGCAATACGAATATCAAGGCGGCGGTGTTTGAGGGGAAGAAGCTGCTCAAGCGCTGGCGCTGCGCGACGGACACATCGATGACGTCCGATCAATACGGCATCATCATGTCGGATCTGTTCCGCTATCACGAGCTGAACATCCGGGATATCGAGGGCATCATGATCTCCTCCGTTGTGCCGACGATCAACTTCACGATTGAGCACATGTGCCGGGATTACTTCGGCAAGGAGTCCCGTATTCTGGTGCCGGGCATGAAGACGGGCCTGAACATCAGGTATGAAAACCCGCGCGAGCTGGGCAGCGACCGCATCGCCAACGCCGTGGCGGTCTCCACGCTCTACGGCGGCCCGTCGATTTTCATCGACTTCGGCACGGCGACGACCTACGGCGTGGTCTCCGATAAGGGCGAATTTCTGGGCGGCGCAATCGCTCCGGGCCTGCGGATGATGAACCGCGCGCTCTCCTCGGGCACGGCGAAGCTGCCGTCCATCGAGCTGGTTGTCCCGCCGAAGGTCATCGGAAAGACGACGGTGTGCAACATTCAGTCCGGCGTGCTTTACGGCTACATCGGCTCGGTGGAGAAGATCGTCGGGGCGATGAAGGCGGAGATCGGCTGCCCGCAGGCGAAGGTCATCGCCACCGGCGGCATGGCGCATATGGTCAAGAGCAATTCGACTGTGATCGACGAGATCAACCCGGATCTCACGCTCACGGGCCTGCGCATCATCTACGAAAAGAACCAGGCCTGATGAGGGCCGGCAGGAGGATGACATGAAGAAGATTGCAATCGGCTTCCTGGGCTGCGGCAACATTGGCTGCGGTGTGTACAGGCTGCTTGAAACCTATGGCGATCAGATCGAAAAGAATGAGGGCGCAGCCTTTGAGGTAAAGCGGATTCTGGTGCGCTCGCTCGGCAAGAAGCGCGGCTGGGATATCCCCGCGAAGCTGCTGACGGACTGCCCGCAGGACGTGCTGGAGGATCCGCAGATCGATATCGTCATGGAGTTCATGGGCGGCGAGGAGCCGGCGTCCTCCTACATGACGGCAGCGCTCAAAAACGGCAAGACCGTCGTCACGGCGAACAAGATGGCGCTGGCCTCCCACTGGCAGCAGATTGTTGCGGCGGCGCGCGAGTACGGCGCGGGCCTTTATTATGAGGCGAGCGTCTGCGGCGCAATTCCGATCATCCGCGCGATGAACGAATCCCTGCAGGCCAACCGCATCACCTCGGTGATGGGCATCATCAACGGCACGACGAACTACATCCTCAGCCGCATGAGCCGGGAAGGCGCAGCATATGCCGATGTGCTTTCCGACGCGCAGCGACTGGGCCTGGCGGAGCCGGATCCGACGGCGGACGTGGAGGGCTATGACGCGGCTTACAAGCTGTCCATCCTGTCCTCACTGGCGTTCCACCGCCATGTGCCGGTGGAGAATGTGTACCGAGAGGGCATCACCGGCGTGACGCCGCTGGATGTACAGTGCGGCAAGGAATTCGGGCTGACACTGAAGCTCCTTGCCGTTGCGAAGGAGGAGGACGGCAGAATTCAGGCGCGTGTGCATCCCACGTTCGTGCCGGACAGCCATCCGCTCGCCGGCGTGAGCGATGCGTTCAACGCCGTGTACGTTCACGGCCATGCCTGCGGCGAGATGATGCTCTATGGCCGCGGCGCAGGCGATATGCCCACAGCCAGCGCGCTTGTGTCCGACCTCATCAAGGCGGCGCGCGCCAAGCAGCACCTGCTGCCTGCGGTGAGCGACGAACCGTGCGAGATGGCGGACGACTGGTCGTGCGTGTACTTCGTGCGCCTGCTGGCCAAGGATCAGCCTGGCGTGCTCTCACTGGTTTCCGGCAAGCTTGCCCAACACGGCGTGAGCATCGCGTCCATGGTGCAGAAGGGCGAGGCGGATGAGAACGGCTATGTACAGATGATTTTCCTGACCCATGTGGCCTCCGAACGCGCGGTGCGCAGCGCTTTGGGCGAATTGGACGATGAAAAGGTCTGCACAGGCAGCGTAATCCGCGTCGAAGGCAAGTAAAACCGCCGATACATAGATTAAGAACAATAACAGCATGGTAAACCATGCTGTTTTTTCTATATATAGGGTTGTTCTTTTTATGGGAGCTATAAAAAATTGTATATGTGCAAGCTGCACAATATCCTTTATTGCGATAAAGAATAAGGAAACAAAGCGTGAAAATGGGTTCAGAAAAAGCCGACAAAAAAATGCAGGATTGAGGCCAAGGCGCGGCAAGAAAAGGGGTTACATATGGCAGAATCGTGTCAAAATTGTTTCGGAAACGATTCCACGAAACCGGAATCTCTATGCCAAATCTGAATGTTACAAATGTTTGCCTGTAAACAGAGTGAACAAATACGGAAATAACAAGAGAAAACAGGAGATAATAAGAGTAAAATAAAGATATATCGAAAAAACGACATAGAAACAGTGAATATAGGGAGTAGATAAACGAATAAAACAGGTTGAGCGGGGGGATTCACGCAAGTTTTTTGTGAATTTATTCAATTGAAAATCCTACAGGAATTCCGTATAATAATCTCAACGAAGCGCCGCAGGACGAAAGTACGGCGTACAGTCACTTTGAAGAACTGAAGGGGGATATTTCAATGGCAGGCCTTAAGCTGAATCACATCTACAAGATCTACTCTGGCAACGTTACTGCTGTTTCTGACTTCTGCCTCGACATCGAAGATAAGGAGTTCATCGTTCTGGTCGGCCCGTCTGGCTGCGGCAAGTCCACCACCCTGCGCATGGTCGCCGGTCTGGAAGAGATTTCCGAGGGCGAGCTTTACATCGGCGACCGCCTCGTCAACGACGTTGCGCCGAAGGATCGCGACATCGCGATGGTGTTCCAGAACTACGCGCTCTATCCGCACATGACTGTGTATGACAACATGGCGTTCGGTCTGAAGCTGCGCAAGAAGCCGAAGGATGAGATCGACAAGCTGGTTCGTGAGGCTGCGAAGATCCTGTCCATCGAGCCGTACCTCAACCGCAAGCCGAAGGCTCTGTCCGGTGGTCAGCGTCAGCGCGTTGCGCTGGGCCGCGCGATCGTCCGTGACCCGAAGGTCTTCCTCTTCGACGAGCCGCTGTCCAACCTGGACGCCAAGCTCCGCGTTCAGATGCGTACCGAGATCACCAAGCTGCATCAGCGCCTGCAGACGACCTTCATCTACGTCACCCATGACCAGACCGAGGCCATGACCATGGCTTCCCGCATCGTCGTCATGAAGGACGGCTTCATCCAGCAGGTCGATACCCCGCAGAACCTGTACGACTATCCGTGCAACCTGTTCGTCGGCTCCTTCATCGGCAGCCCGCAGATGAACTTCTTCAACGCCAAGCTCGTCAAGAAGGACGGCGCCGTGTGGGCCGAGTTCGGCAACAACGCTGTCAAGGTGCCGGATGCGAAGGTTCGCAAGCTGGTCGACGAGAGCTACATCGGCAAGGAAGTTGTCATGGGCATCCGTCCGGAGAACATCCACGACGAAGAGCGCTTCCTGTCCGTGGCTGACGGCAACCTCGTTGAGGCCCAGGTCGAAGTCACCGAGCTCATGGGCTCTGAGACCTACCTGTACCTGAAGACCACCGGCAAGGACGGCAACGTGGTTGCCCGCGTCGATCCGCGCAGCACCGCGCGCAACGGAGACACCATCAAGGTCGCCTTCGAGACCAACCGCCTGCACTTCTTCGATAAGGACACCGAGAAGAGCATCCTCAACCGCTAATCAAAAGCATAGAGTACCCACATCGTTTCGGTGTGGGTGCTTTTTTGATGCATGGAGGATTGTGTATGGATTTTGGAACATACAAAAGATGTTGAAATGGGAACGGAAAGCATTGTTCAGAGGCGAAGATGATGCATGTCCCATCGCTCCGGTGAACGACTGACCAGCGGCCAAGCCGCTTTTTTCGGAATGATATTCGCGAAGAAACGTTCAGAATCGTCGATTATTTGTGCATATCCCATAAAAACACGACATAATATACCAAATTTGCGGAGATATTTTTTCAGAGATATAGATTTTTGAAGGATCATGCGCTATAATAATTGCGTGTCTGTGATTATCTGAATGGCGTTCTCGAAAGGAGAATGAGAACATGATACCTGAGAAACGATTTTTGAATCAGATTCAGCAGGTTCTTGCCCGCCTGATGCAGCCGCTCTGGCTGCTGGATACCGAGGGCACCGTGCTTTTGCCGGAGGAAAACCGCAGCAAGATCAGCCTGCCTGAGTTCATGGAACCGGGCATGCCCGTCGCTTTTGAAGGCAAGACCTTCCTGATGATCGGCATCACGCCCGAGCTGATCCTGTGCGCGGATGCGCAGGGTGCTGCTACGCATGACTGCATCGTGCTGGCCGGCGCGATGGTGCAGTCCATGGGCCGCGGTGAGGCACCGATCCAGAGCCGCTATGACGTGTATCGCCGCGTGCTGCGCGATGAGCTCTCCGGCTCTGAACTTGAAGCGCTTGCGCACGAGCATCAGATTGAGATGAACCGCGAGCGCTGCGTGCTGACCTTCCAGATCCTGCAGACGGAGACGGAAACGGCCTTCAACATGCTCGAGGAGCTTGTGCCGCGCGCCGGCGGCGATCTGCTTGTGGAGATGGATCGTCACACGGTCGTCTTCCTCAAGTGCATGGAGAATGTCGAGTCGTTTGACGAGCTGTATCAGCTGGCTGAGGCGGTCGAGCAGACGCTGCTTGACGAAGTGGGCAAGAGCTGCGTCATCGGTATCGGCGAGCCGAAGAAGACGTTCCCGGAGATCGGCGAAAGCTATCGCGAGTCCCGCAGGGCGGTTGAAGTTGGCCGTATCTTCCTGACCGAGCAGCACATCTACGTCTATCGCAGTCTCGTGCTGGAGCGCTTCCTGATGGACATTCCGCGCGAGATGGGCACCCGTTACCACAGCATCCTCTTCAACCGCAAGACGGCACGGCTGTTCAACGACGAAATGCTGCATACGATCGAGATGTTCTTTGCGAAGGATCTCAATCTGTCCGATACCGCGCGCCAGCTGTATATCCACCGCAATACGCTCGTGTATCGCCTGGACAAGGTGCAGCGCCAGACCGGTCTGGATCTTCGCAAGTTCGATGATGCGGTGACCTTCAAGATGATGATGCTCCTTGGAAAGAGCGGCAAGGACAAGCCGCGTCCCGTATATTGATTTGCTAAAGACAGCCGGC